>DAORCZ010000246.1:0-2833 GCA_035345735.1 Pseudomonadota bacterium
GCTACAGGTACTTCGCCAGGTGGGCAGCGACGGCAGAAAACACCTGCTCGCGCTCGACATCGAGCGGCAGCAGGTGATAGCTGCGCGGCAGGGCCAGGGTCTGCAGCTCAGAAGGCGAGGTCCCGATTTCCCCGGCAATGGTCGCCAGCGAGGCATAGGGCGCGGTGTGATCGAGCACGCCATGGCAGAGCAGCGCCGGCTGACGCACCGCGGGCAGCCCGGCTCGCACATGGGCCATCAGATCCAGCAGGCTGTCGAGGCAGCGAATCGGCATGCCCAGCGGCTTGAGCGGGGGCTGCGGGCGATTGCGCTCGCGCAGGTCGGCTCCGAACAGCTTGGGCACCGACAGCGATCGCAGCCCCGGTAGGCGGGCTAGCTTGCGGATCGCTCGCTCGTTGCGCGGGTGCAGAAAAAGCGGCGTGGCCAGCGTCGAGATCGCCACGATTTCAGGCTGCTTCTGCCCCGCCGCATCGGCGGGGTAACGGCGCGCCAGATCGAAGGTCAAAAGCCCACCCATCGACAGCCCGACCACCGCGATGCGGGGCGGCGTCTCAGCCCGGGCTGCAAGCTGCCGATGTAGCTCGTGCAGGGCCGCCTCGGCACTGCCCAGCCAGTCCGCCCAGCCAGTGGCGGCCAGCGTCGCCAGCGACTGATGATGCCCCGCCAGACGCGGCACCAAGCAGGGATAACCCATCGCATTTAGGTGAGCCGCCAGCAGGTGTAGCTCATACGGCGAGCCGGTGAAGCCATGGACCAAGAGCACGCCGCGCCCCTCGCCGGCTCGTCCCGGCAGGAAGACCGGCTCGGTGGGATCGTGGCTCCCTGCCGCGGGCGAGTCCGGGGCACTTGGCACAGCAGGGGCGGTCGGCGGGGCGGCGGGCTCGGAAGAGGCCATCTCTTCATTAGATATCACGAGCCTCGGCCGCTGTGCGGAAGGGGTCGGGTCGGCGCGCGACGAGCGAAACTTGACGCTCTCGCCGCGCCCCTGGCAGTGTAGACCCATGGCGTCGTCGTCAGGGTCGTCTGGGTCATCCGGGTCTTACGGTTCGTTTTCAGGTGGAGGGGGATCTGGCGGCCAGGGCGGGTCGGGCTATGGCGGCGACGAAAACAGCGACGAGCGTCGTCTGCGCGAGCGGCTGGAAAAGCTGCTGCCCGAGGTCGTGCGACGGGCCATCAATATGGGCTCCTCGGCGATCAGCAACACCGAAGACGGCATCCGTCGCCTGGTGTCGGAGTTCAACCTGCCGCGCGATGTCGCGGCGTACCTGATGGTGCAGGCCTCAGCGTCGAAAGACGAGGTCCTGCGCATCATCAGCGAAGAGATCCGCAAGTTCCTCGAAACCGTCAACCTGTCCGGCGAGCTGCAGAAGCTCCTGACCTCGCTGTCGTTCGAGATCAAGACCGAGATCCGCTTCATCCCCAACGATCAGGCGGTGGTCAAGCCCGAGGTCAAGAGCAAGACGACGATGAAGCGCCGCGACGGCAAGGAAGAGGAGCTCTAGGCCTTTCGCGCTGCAAGAAGCCGGCTCACCGTCGGGGCGAGCAGGTCAGAGAGCAGCTGCAGCAGCGCCTGTTCGTCGGGGGTCGGCGGCGTCTGGCGATCCGTCACCAGCAGGTGTGCGAACACGTCTTGGCCCTGGCCAATCGGGTAGCGCTCCGCCTCCGGCTGGGTCGTCGAGTCGGCGGCGGGCTGCAGCGACAGCGCTAGCCCCAGCTTGGCTCCGACGGGGACAAGCTCGGCAGCGACGGCAGCTAGGTCGGGTGCGGCAGCCGCCCGCTGACTGGCGCCGCTGATCGCGGACAGCAGGGCCTGCGTCTTGGCTCGGCGGCGCAGCGCCTGCCACAGCCCACGGGGTCCGCCGCGCAGATAGCCCAGCCCATAGCCCAGCCCCCCGGCAAAGACCACCGCCAGCCCCAGCCCCAGGCGCGAGTGCGTGCGACCGCCGAGCAGCATCAGCAGAGCCAGGCCCGAGAACACCGCACAGACCGCGTACAGCAGGAACACCGCGCGCCGCGTACCAAAGCGACCGCGCAGCCGGTGATGGACGTGATCGCCATCGCCCTGCATCAGCGGCCGTCCCGACAGCAGCCGGCGCGAGATGGTCAGCGAGGTGTCGAGCAGCGGCAGGCCCAAGGCCACCGCCGGTCCGACGAGCAGCACCGCCGTCGCCGCCTTGCGCACCGACCAGATCGCCGTCGCTGCCAGCAGATAGCCCAGAAACAAGCTGCCGGCATCGCCGAGGAAGATCGAGGCAGGCTGGCGGTTGTAAAAAAGAAAGCCGCCGACTGCTCCGGCCAGCGCGCAGGCAATCAGCGCCAGCAGCAGATCGCCGCGCACCACCGCCGCCACGGCCGTTGTCGATAGCGCAAACAGCGCCACGCCGCTGGCCAGGCCGTCCAGGCCATCGATCAGGTTGGTGGCGTTCATCACCCCGACCAGCCACGCCAGCGTCAGCAGGCAGGACAGGCTCTGCTGCAAGAGCGGGCTCGCTAGCCAGCCCGTCTCGCCCGCCTGAAGACCCCAGAGCAGCGTCGGCTCGACCCGCAGACCGGCCCACCACAGGCCCAGGCTGACCGCGATCTCGACCGACAGCTTGGGCAGCGCCTGCAGACCGCGCAGATCGTCGATCGCGCCGATGGCCAGGATCGGCAGCCCAGCGAACAGGATGGTCAGCACCGGCGTCTCGGCGGCCAGCGTCGCGCGGGTCAGCACGCTGCCGGCCAGCCACAGCAGCGCCAGCGTCAGATAAAACGCCGCCGCCACCGAAAGCCCTCCCAGGCGCGGAATCGGTCGCGGCAGCGCCAGCTTGCGGGCTGAAAACGGATCCAGCGC
>DAORCZ010000246.1:2933-9597 GCA_035345735.1 Pseudomonadota bacterium
CTCGTGCGCGGCGCTGGCCAGCCGCTGATCATGACGCGTCTCGGCGAGGTGCCGGGCCTGGGCCGACATCGCCTGCCGGGCCGACGTATCGCCTACCAGACGGCGCAGTGCTGCCAGCAAGCCTTCGGCGTCGCCGTTTCGCACGCGCTCGCCGACGGGGCCGCCCGGTGCGCCGGGAGCACAGAGCTCAGCAACGCGTCCACTATACGGCCCGACGTACAAGATCGGTCGTCCCGCCGCCAGCAGGGGATAGATCTTGCTGGGCGTCATCAGGCCCGCGAATTCAGCGGCCAGTGTCACCAGCGCGACATCGCCCGCCGACAAGAGATCGTTCTTCAAGCTCGCCTCTTGCGGCGGCAGGAAGTGCACGCGGCCAGAGAGACGCGACGGCACCGCTGACTGCAGTCGCTCGCGCTGCTCGCCATCGCCGATAAACAACAGATGCACCGACGCCAGCGCCGGGTCGTCCGCCAGGTGCGGCAGCGCCGTGACCAGCGTCGCAAAGTCGTGGCCCCGCCCCAGGTTGCCGGCGTAGCAGACGACAAAGTCCTGTGGGTGCAGGCGCAAGAGCGCGCGCAGGCGATTGCTGGTGGCCGGCACCGCGGCGATGGCCTGGCTGTCGGCGGCGTGCTCGATGACGTGCAGGCGCTCGGTGGCAAGGCCCGCGGCCCGCAAGCGATCACCCATCGCCGCGTCCAGGACGATGGCCGCCGCCGCGCGCTGATAAAGCTGCCGCGCCATCGTCTCCATTCCGGTCAGCATCGCCCGATCGAGCGCCCGCTCGCGTCGCAAGAGCCCCGATGCCGCCAGTACCTCGGGATAGACGTCCTGCACCCAGTACACGACGGGGATGTCGTGCTGCCGAGCGGCCAGCAGCGCCAGGCCGAGCAGCGTCGGTGGGCTGGACATGGCGACGAGGATCTCTGGGGGCTGCTGCTCGATGATCGCCTGCAGCTTGCGCAGGGCCGCGACGCTGAATTCGACTTCGGCTCGCAGGCGATCCGCCAGCCGACGCAGCGGTGAGCCCAGCGCCCCTTCCCGGCGCATAAGCGGCACGCGATGCACCTTCACCCCGGCCTGGACATCGAAGCCGGTCAGCCGGTCCGCCCCGCTGCCTACGCTGCGCTGCCGTCCCTGGTGCGGCGTGCGATAGCGGGCATCGCTGCAGACGACGGTGATGTCGTGCCCGGCCGCCGCCAGATCCTGGCACAGCGCCGCCAACACCTGCGCGGTCGCAGCGATATCGGGGGCGTAGAACTGATTCAGAAACAGTGCGCGCACGGCCGACCTACCGCCCCTCAGCCAGCGACAGGGCCTGACGTTGAACATACGCCAGCCAGACGTACAGCGCCCACACCCGATGCGCCAAGCGGCGACGTACGGCAAGCGGAGCCGCCGCCGCGGCCCCATGTAGCTGCCACAGCCGACGCAGGCTCGTCGGTTGCAGGCCGGCCGCCGCCACCTGATCGCGATCGAGAAGCAGCTTCCCCACCTCGTTGGCGAGAGGTCCGCGCAGCCAGTCGTCCAGCGGTAACTCAAAGCCGCGTTTGGGGTGAGCCGCCGCCGCCGCCACGCGCGTATCCCCAACGGGTGCCGCCGCGACGAGGAGCCCCTTGTTCTCGGCGTACGACCACGGCCGCAGCGCGCGCGCGACATCCCACAGCCCGGGATCGCAGAAGGGCAGGCGAAGCTCGACGCCGTGCGCCATCGACAGGACATCGCCGTCGCGCAGCAGCGTATGGCGCAGGTATAGGCGCCGCTCGTAGGCCTGCACGCGCGACAAGCCCTCAGCCCACGGCGATGCGCGGTCGATTCTGGCGGCAGCGTCGGGGATCGCTGAGCTTTGGGGGCCGGACGGATGCGGTTCGTTAAAGCAGATGGATGGATGTAAGAGCAGACGGCGTATGGCAGGCGGGAACAGCCGTCGCTGTAGCTCGTACAGCCAGGCGGCGTAGCGCTCGTCGGAGATCGCCTGTTGCAGCGCGTCCGGTAGGCGGCGATAGGCGGCCCAGGCGCGGGCGAAGCGGCGGTGCAGGCCGTAGCCGAAGAACAGCTCGTCGCCCCCCGCCCCGCTGAGCACGACCTTTAGGCCCGCGGCCCGGACCCGGGCGCAGATGAGGAAGGTGTTGTAGCCATCGAGCGACGGCTGATCGAGCGCCGAAAGCCAGTCAGGGACCGTCGCGGCGGCGGCCTCGGCTGATAGCGACCAGACCTCGTGCTGCAGCCGCAGGGCGCGGGCGGTATCACGGGCTCGGGCTAGCTCGTCGGCCATGCCGGGGGCGTCGGTGGCCAGGGTGAAGGCAGCCAGCGGTGCGTGCGGGGCGACGGCTCGGGCCCAGGCGGCGACGCTGGTCGAGTCGATGCCTCCGGACAGCAGCACTCCGACGGGGACATCGGCGGTCAGGTGCCCGCGCAGGGTATCGGCAAGCGTCTCGCGCAACAACTCGACCGCCTGCGGCTGGGTCGTCGGCTGCGGATCGCCTTCCGGCTCGGTGGGGACATAGGCCGTCGTGGGCAGGAGCCGCAGGCGGTCGCCCCCCACACGCAGCCGCAGCAGGTGGCCAGGCGGCAGGGCTTGGACGCCCGCGACGACGGTCCCCGGCTCGGGCACACTGCCCCAGGTCAGATAGCCAAGCAGCGCCTGGGCATCGATGCGCGGCGGCACCGCTCCCGCCGACAGCAGGGCCCGAAGTTCAGAGGCGAAGCACAGCCGGCGCAGCCCATCTTCGGCGGGCTCGGCGACGTAGTAGAGCGGCTTCTGGCCCAGGGGATCGCGAACCAGGCGCAGCTCCTCGTCGCGCGCATCCCACAGCGCGAGTGCGAACATGCCGCGCAGCCGGGGCCACAGGGCATCGCCCAGCTGCTCGTAGCCGACGAGGATCGCTTCCGTGTCGCTGCCGCCGCGGAACACCGCCCCGGCCTGAGCTAGCTCGGTGCGCAGCGCTGCGTGGTTGTAGATCTCGCCGTTAAACACCAGCGCGAAGCGGCCGTCGCGGCTGGTCATCGGCTGCTGTCCCGCGGCGCTGAGATCGAGGATGGCGAGCCGCGTGGCGAAGAGCCGGCCCGAGCAGCCCGCCCGGGTCCGTAGGCCCAGCTGGCCCTCGGCGTCCGGCCCACGATGCCGCAGTCCCGAGAGCAGCGCCCGGTCTGAAAGCCCACGCTCCCCCGAGGGCTGCGCCAGGTAGCCTGCGATGCCGCACATGGGTCAGCGGCCCCCCAGCGGGGATCGGCACCCTAGCCCAGGACCGCCTGCACGCAGCGCTGCCATGACCGCTGCGATCCTAGGCACACACGCCGCCCCCGGCCAGTTCTTTGCGGGCCTCGCGCTCGTCTGTTGCTTTCGCTCGGCAGGACGAATAGCCTGAAGGTTGGTTTGTTGGCCTATTTCTCAGAGATTCCGGCAGGATCGCTGTGCCCTCTGGGCCTCGTCTGTGCGCCCCTCGGCCCCTGCCAGAGCGCTGGTTTATGGAGTGATGGCTTATGCGAGTGATTGCGGTTCGCTGGGCGGAGCTTGAGACGGCTGTTGAGCGCAACGCTCCCGACACGGAGAGCTTCCTGGACACCCGCACCGGCGAGGTCATCACCCTCGTCGATACCGCGCCGAACGTGGCCGAGCTACGCACGCGGGTGATGACCGGGGGCGAGGCCTTCTTGCGCGTTGAGCCCGCCTCTTCGCGCGAGCAGTACAAGTGGATGGAGCGCTTCGTCGCTGGCGTCACCGACCCGATCCTGCGCGAGCGCCTGCTGATCAGCATCGATGGCAAGGGCGCGTTTCGTCGCTTCAAGGACGCCCTGCTCAACTATCCCGTCGAGCGCGAGCGCTGGTTTAGCTATCGCAGCGAGCTTCTGCACTGGCACATCCAAGAGTGGTTCCGTCGCGACGAGCTGACGTCGAAAGAGGCTCCACCCTGGGGTGAAGTGCCGCCGCCGCCCGACCTGGATGCGCCGCTGCCCCGCCCGCAGCCGCCGAGTGAAGGCCCCGGCGAGGCCCTGCGTCGGCAAGCCCGCGATCTCTTGGAACAGGTGCCGGCCGTCGAGCTACCGGCGGCGATCACCTTTCTTGAGTTTCTGCGCGACCGCGGCAGCGCCGAGCTTCTGCGTTCGCGCGTCACGCCCAAGCGCCCGGTGACGGCTTGACCGCCGGGGGGCGGGTTGCTTTTCTACTCAAGCGCGACCGTCGAGAAGCGGTCGATCTGTGCCGCACGCTGGTCGATGCGGTTCGCGGTCGGGGCTTAAAAGAGCTCGTCGTCCGCGACTTTGTCGATCTGCCGCCTGGCGTCGCCACCATCCCCGAGGGAGAGCTGTGTCAGGTCGGCGATCTGCGGCTCCTCGTGGTGCTGGGGGGCGATGGCACGCTGCTGTACGGCGCCAGCCTGCTGGCCGACACCGCCCGCGCCACGTCCACCACGCCCGATCTGCGCGGCAGCGACCCGGCCCCCACTCCCATCCTTGGCATCAACCTCGGGCACCTGGGTTTTCTGACCTGCTGCGCTCCCGACGAAGCCGTCGTCACCCTGCACGCGGCACTGGACGGTCACCTGCCCCTGGAAGAGCGCCGCCGCCTGCGCTGTCGTGTACTGCGCCAGTCATTGCCGGGAAGCGACGGGGGTGAGCTTCCTTCCGAGCGCAGCGCACTGAACGACGTGGTGTTCAGCCAGCCCAGCCAGGCCCGACTGTCCGAGCTTGAGGTCTTTGTCGACGGCGATCTGGTGACCACCTATCGTGCCGACGGGTTGATCGTGGCGACCCCGACGGGCTCGACGGCCTACAACCTGGCGGCGGGCGGGCCGATCCTCATGCCGGGGATGGATGCCGTCGTGCTCAGCCCGATCTGTCCGCATACGCTGACTGCTCGTCCGCTGGTGACGCGCCTCGGCTCACGCATCTTGGTGCGGCCCGGGCGCAGTCCCAGTCGCAGCCCGGACGAGCTCCTGCTTACCGTCGATGGCCAGTGGACACAGCGCATCGGCGGCAGCGATGTCGTCGAAGTCACCAGCGATGCCCCCCCGGCTCGCATCTATCGTCCCCCCCAGCGATCCTTCTTCGACCTCCTGCGCACCAAGCTGCACTGGGGCATTCGCAGCTAGGTCATCCCCGTCGCGGTCCGTTACTGATAGGGCAGCGGCGAGGTGCCATTCCAGGTAGCGGCGGGGATGCTGCTCGCGCGGTCGATGCGCTCGGCTTCGGTGCAGCGATCCAGGAGCTCAGACTCCTTAGTCGGCGTGCCCATGAAGCAGCGCCAGACATTGTCACCGCCGTCGGTGTCACCGCCGTCTTTTTTACCTGGGCGCTGATCTTCGTCGTTCCAGTAGCTTGCGACTTCAGCGCAGGTCATCTGACTGCACAGCAAGAGCAACCCCAGAAGCGATGCCACAGAAAAGAGCGGGCGCATTAGTTGACCTCGCAGAGTTCGCGGCGGCAGGTTCCCGTCGAGCAGGCGGCGCCGCCCTTGCACTCGGCACAGTTCAGCAGGCCGCCGGTCACGTTCTTTTCAAACCAGCAGCTGCATGAATCGGCTGGCGCTGCCATCGGCGTCAGCGGCGCGCTATCGCTGGCCTTGCTGACCCGCATCGCGCACTGTGGCACGAAGCCTGCGCTGAGCTGCATCGGCACGGTGTCGCGACTGGCGACGGTCTCGCGACCGAGCAGGATGTTGGCCACGCGTCCCGCTGCCGCAGACAGCGGCTTGCCCGGCATGCCGGGATCGGCGCGCAGGATCATGTGCAGGTAGCCCCAAAGCGAATAGTGGCCGTCGCGCACGTTCTGCTTGTCGAAGCTGCTGAACTTGCGATCGGGGAAGAATGCGCCGTGCTGACCCATGGACTGAAAGCCCAGCGTGCGCACTTCGCCGCGTCGCTTATCGATGATCGCCGTCGGCAGGATGCCCAGAGCAGCGCCTTGATCGCTGCTCAGGCCGGTGATGACTTCGTCGGCGGTGTTGACTTGGCGCCCGGTGCGCCACTTGCCAATCGGCAGCTGGATGCGCGGCGACAGCAACAGCGGACCGGCATCGCGATCGCCAAGCAGAAAGACCGCCGCATCGTTCAGCCAGGGCTTCACACCGGCTGACTTGCCAGCACCGAACACGAAGTGCGCCTCTTGCGCGTGCATCGCGCCTTCCATGGCCTGCGGCGACATCACCAGGGCGTAGGGCGACACCGGGCCCGGCAGGTCCAGGATGCCCATCGCGGGTGTGACGGCAAACGTCGGACACGACGCGGGAAAGACCTCGGACAGCGCCAGGTTGATATGCGTGCCGTTCTTGTCGAGTTCACAGGTCTTGACCGGCGAGCGATCGAGCGGCCAGACCTTGGCCGTGCCTTTGAGGCAGGCTCCGACGGCGCAGGATCCGCTCGGCGTGCTGTCGAGAGCCACCGCCTCGACACCGCGGCAGCTGGTGTTCGCCTGCCAGATCACCGGCACCGGCTTGGCATCGTCTAGCTGCAGGAGCTGCGCGATCTTTTCGACATAGGGCTCGGCGGAAGCAGGCACCGAGACGTAGACCGCGCCGGTGACATCGGCACAGGGTCCGGCCACAGCCTGCGCGGGGAACAGTGGCAACAGGGTCGTGCCAAGCAGCGAGAACAGGACAGAGCGCCTGATCCGGCGAGGCTGGGACGGGCTCGGCAAAACATCAGCGGCCTCGGGAGATTGGCGGATGTGC
>DAORCZ010000247.1:0-9593 GCA_035345735.1 Pseudomonadota bacterium
TGAAGAACGGGAACGCCTCGCTGTACTTCGGCAGATCTTCGATGTGGATGCTGAGACGGGCCGCCTCGCGGTCCCGGGCCAGGTCATACAGCTGCAGATCGCGCTGATTGGTGAGCACCACATATTGCGGCGGCGGATCGATTTGCAGGCACGCGCGCAGGAGGTCCTTCCAGGCGAAGTCGAGCACTGCGTCGTGGGACACCACCGCCAGCATGGCGCGGCGATCGCGCCACCACAGCGCCACCTCGCGTTCGACAAGCTGGCCACCTTCAGCGATGCGCAGCGTGTGGGGGATGGTTGCGCCCTCGGGGCGGCCGTCCTGCCAGCCGAAGCACTCGAGCAGGTGGGTCGTGAAATTCACTGCGGCGTCGTGGCCGCGGTAACCACCGGCAGCCGCGAGCGCGAACTGGCGTAGCGCAGCCTTGAGCGAGCCCGAGACTACTGCATCAGACTCCGGTACGCCCGCTCGCCGACGCTCGGCCCCCTTGCTCGTCTTGCGTTTTCCCTTGGTCTCCGTCGTAGCGACATCGAGGCCGGGTAAGGTCCCCAGGCTGGCCGAGCCATCGATTGCAGGGCTGGTGCCAGCGCTGCCTTGGTCGAGAGTGGACGCTTGGCCGCTGCCCCCAGCAGCCAAGATCCTCTCAACGAGCGGCTGCTTCTCTTTTCCGGCGTCGTCGAGGCCGCAGGCTCGGCAGATCTCCTTCAGAGTGTCGCGCGCGAGTGCATCGGTCACTATCGACCCCAGCTTGGCCTTCTTGCTGCTCGCCAGCGCGTCGCGTAACTCGGCCACGGTCATCCGTGTGTTGATGTCGAGCCCGAGCCCTCGCCCGATCTCCAAAAGCTGGTCCTTGCCGAAGACCGACAGCACGCGCCGTTTGAATGTCATCGGCGCGCATCATATCCAACACACCTCTCGAGGTCGCAAGATCCTTACGCATCTTCGCGTGGCACTGGACTCGGCAGTTCGAACGAGAAGGAGGCCTAGCGAACAGTGGGAAGCGCCAAAACAGTGCGCGACGAGAGATGCAGAAAGAGGCGAAGCATGCGTCAGCGACAGCACATCTAATGGCCTAGCGAGGCTGACCATGGGCCCTGCACCTGCAAGTCTGCTGCCTACTCGCCGACGCTCTCGGCCTCGGCCGGGCTTCCCGGCTCGGGCTGCTTAAGGATTACGCCCCGTCCATTCAAGAACTCCACGCCGCGTCGCTCAAGCTCAGCAGCGATGCGCTCCAGCGTCGCAATGCGTGGCGTAACCTTGGCTGCTTCAATCCTCGCCAGCATGGGCTGCAGCATCCCTATGGCTGCAGCCAGGTCGCGCTGCGTGAGGTTAAGCAACTCCCGCGCAGCTGCTATCTGCCTGCCGGTTATTCGCTTTTTTGTGCTTGACATCACGGCGACCGGATGTAGGGTTATCAATGATAATTCTTGATTGAGCGATCGTCTGCCCGATCGCCGTGAACTGCCGGAACTTCGCATAACCGTCTCGTAGCTGTCTAGCGGGGTGGCGGGGCGAGGTCCGCGCTGTGACTGGAGGGCCTTGCTATGCCTTGGGATCTTGCTCTGCTTCTCGCTGCGACTGCGGGCGATGCCGGCCACCTGGCCTGGCTTACCGTCTTGCTAGCACTGCTCATCGCGTTCGCCGGCCGCGTCCGTCGCCGTCGTCTGTGGCTGCTGGTGCTGCCACCGATTCTTTGGGTGGCTAGCTCTCCGGAAGGCGCGCAATGACCGGCCTGCACAGCCCCGAGTGTTACTGCGAAACGTGTGGGCAGCTGGGCGTAGGCGCGCAGCTCTACCGCGAGATCGCCGAGGAGCTAGCCAGTGACGATCCCGAGGTCATCGATCCGATCTGGCGGGCTCGCAGCGATGCGCGCATCGCCGCCTATCGCTCACGGCGCATCGAACCCACCGCCGCGCTCCTCCTGCTCGTGCTGCCCGAGCGACGCTATGCCGCGGCGTAGCGCCACGCTGACACTTCGGCCCATGCCCGGCGACAACGATACGGCCCCGGTTCGTTCATGACGGGTCTGTCGTCGATAGCGTGGGCGCACTGGGGGCGGCTCATCGTCCGGCCAACGCGAGAGCGGCTTGGCCTGACTCGGCGGCAGCTTGCGCGCAAGGCCGGAGTGTCTGTGGATTCCATCGCCCAGCTGGAGCTGGGCCGAACCCGCCGCCCGACGCTGAGTTTTCTGCGCCCGCTGTGTAACGCCCTCGATCTCCCCCTGCCCGGCGGCGAGGGCCTGTATCTGTCGCTCGACGGTGTCTCTGCTGATGCCATGCGCCGCTTGGTCGCCGCTGCTTTGTACGAGTTCGCCCGCCGCCGTCGCGACGCCGCCCGCTTCGCCGCACTCATCCATCTGCCGAACAACGCATCGGAGCTTCGCCTCGCCACCGCCACCGTCGAATCCGAGCGAGATCTCGCCTGCGAAGTGCTGGGCCTGCTCTGCCCCGAGCGCGACCTGACCGCGCTGGCCCCGCTTCCCACGCGACCGCCCCGAAAAAGGAGAACCACAGTGCCCCCACCGCCACCGCGCCGCATTCCCCCACGCATCGTGAGGCCCCATGCCTGATTACAAAATCGTCTACGCCATCATTGAACGAGGCGCGCGTCGGCACTGGCTGCGCATCGGCCTCGCATTTCCTAACCGCGACGGCTCGCTGAACGTGAGGCTGGACGCGATGCCGCTGAGTGGGCAGCTGCAGATTCGCAACGACGTACCGCGAAGCGAATCCAGGGACGAGGACGCCACGCCTTCGGAGTCTCGGTCGCATACCAAGGAGTCGCCATGAATGCCCTGCTTGCGATCGCGGGAACGGTGAAAAAGGAACGGCGGAGAAAGCCTTCTGCGAGGTTGTCGTCCGTCGCTGCGTCGTGCGATGATACGAATATGGGGAAACCTGTCCGCGTCAACGGTCCATACCCTGAGAAAGGAAAATGGCGCATCTATCTGATCGATGGCAGCGGGCGCAAAGCCTTCCTGTTTGCTACGCGACCGGAAGCCGAGGCCATGAAGGCCAAGCTAACGGAGCGAGCCCAGGCGCTGACCGAGCGCACGATCGATGACACGCTGGATGCCTATCGCGACTACCGCGTCCGCGTGCGCGGTGTGTTGCCGAAGACGGCTGATGATCACTGTCGTCACCTGCGGGCGCTGCTGCCCGTCGAAGATGCTCTCTCGACGCTGACCGCCGATCGCGCCGGGCGCTTGTATCTGGACTACACGGAGCGCACGAATCACTACACCGGAAAGCCCATCTCGGTCGCGACGCATCAGTGGGTTCTTCTGATCGCGAAGTGCTGGGGGCGCTGGCTGGTGAAGGCGGGAATTGCTGCGCAGAATCCGTTCTCCGCCGTCGAGCCTATTGGGCGGCGCAGCACGGGCAAGGCGCAGCTGACGCGCGATGAAGCGCAGCGCCTCAGTCGCGTCGCAGTGCAAAAAGCCCAGGCTGGCGACGCCGCCGCGGTGGGCGCGCTGCTGATGCTGCACATGGGCCTGCGGCAAGGCGAGGTCGGTTCACGCATCGCCCGTGACGTTGATCACGACGGCCAAGTGTTGATCATCCCCTTCGGCAAGACGGCCACCTCGCGTCGTCGCCTGAAGGTCCCGCAGTGGCTGCAGCCGCACCTAGTCCGCTTAGTCGACGGCAAGGCCGCGGGGGATCTGCTGTTCTCGGCCGACGGACAGAAGCCGCGCCCGCACCAATACTGGTGGCGCAAAGTCCACGAGCTTTGCGACGCCGCCAAGGTCCCGCGCGTCTGCCCGCACAGCCTGCGCGGACTGCACGCCACCCTCGCCATCGAAGAAGGCGCTTCTGGCGAAGCCGTCGCCCGCGCGCTAGGCCACACCAGCTTCGAGATCACCGCAAAGCACTACGCCACGCCCGACAGCGTAGCCAACGCCCGCCTCGAAAAAGCCAGCCAGTCCCTCGCCCCGAGTCCGCCCCCAAGCGACTCAGCCCGCCTCGATCAGCTGCTCGCCGCCCTGACCCCCGAAGAACTCGCCGCGCTGCGAAAGCGCTTGGCGGCATAGCTCCTCCTCCGTCGCACACGCCCCCCGATCTGCTTTGTCCGCGCCATGTCCTAGTCCCTCGCAAGTCAGCGTGATTGCGACGGAAATGGGGATGCAGGAATCAAGCCCGCCAATGTCACGCCCGTCGAGGCTTAGCGGCTGATTGTCCGCGCTCCGTCGGAGTGGCTGCGGACAGAGGCTTGGGCCCTGCCCCCGCTCAGACGACGATGTCGAGTTCAAGCTATAGCAAGGCAGCCGGTGCGCCCTGGGGTTCGTCAGACAGCGTCGTGGTTTTTTCGCTGCGGGCTTCGCGCAGGAGTTTCAGCACATCGCTGCGCGTCCAGTGGCCGGGGTCGGTGTTAGGGGCCGCGTAGCCTTCGGCGTCCAGCCAGCGGGCAATGACATCGCACGGGAAGCGACGCTCGCGCAGAGCAGCGGCTCGCTGACGCGCGACACTGCGGGAGCCGATGGCCGGTGGCAGCAGGCCGACCTCGCGCAGCCTGGGCACCGCCAGCCAGCCGGCCGGGAATCCCGACAGCGCACGCGAAGTCAGCAGATCGCCACGGGGCAGCGGCTCATCGCTAGGCACGCAGACAATCAACAGCGCATCCGCCTTGCCGGCGCGGAAATGGCTCAGCGCGGGGTAGTCCTCCGGCCGGCGCTTCGGCTTGCCGAGATCGACGCAGAAGTCGACAAGCTGCGCATCCGAGTCCCGACAGCGTCGGCGAATCGTCGCCTCCAGCTCACGCACCTGCGCCGGGACAAGGTCGATCCGCAAGATGGCGTGACAGACAATTCGCACAGGGAAGCGCGACATGCGCGCCATCATCCACCGCAGAAAGCCGCTCCCTCAAGAATTTTGCTCGACGGGAAATGATGGGCTCGCCTGCTGTGCAGGTGGCCCGATGCGCGGACCCTGTAGACCGGCCAGGCTACAGGCAACTCTTCTGCCGGCAGTGCGCCGACCAGAACCTTGGCGCTCGCCCACCCCGCGCACGGGCGAGCGCAGGAGCGCTGACCCGCCACCGCGCCGGCTATCCGCGCGGGCCAAATCTAACAATTTCCCGACAGTGGACCGAGGCGGGCAGCATGTACGTACATCTAGCCTCAAGTCCCTGCTTGACCCCCCTATGCGGGCGCGATAATACGCTTGCTGAAGAAACCGAAACGATCGTTAATGATGGGTCTTTATTTTCCCGGTTGTGATCGTTCTGTTCCGGATTGAAGCCTGGTACCGCCAGCGCGAGCAGCAGCGGAAGTCACAGGAAACACGGTCGGCCCAACAACCGACGTCTTGACGCTCGGGACGGCCGACCGCTGCCAGCAAGCACCGGATCTGGCCCTGCGAATCGGCCCACTCGTCGCAGCGGGCGACGACACGAGGTCATTTCAGGTCCACCCTCCACTGCCGAAGCCGCAGGCGCGAAGGTCCGGTGGGTCACCGCGCGCGACGAATGCGGCAGCACTGCAGGGCGGGCTTGCAGTCACAGCAGGATGACGCGGCCGGTAAAGCCCACAAGCTGATCCAGCAGGCGCTGGCTGCTGTCCGGCCCGTGCACGGTGACCTCTTTGTCGATCACCAGATCGCCCGCCACCGTCGAAAGCTTGCGATAGCCGCGGATTCTGCCAGGACCCAGGTAGCGCGGCACCTTCAGGATCGACAGCGTGCCGCCGATGCGGATCAGCGCATTGAAGCCATCATCGAGATTGCTGGTCGACAACGCTCCGCCGACTTGTTCCAGCGCGGGAAACAGGGCCGGTGTGGCGGTAGCGACGCGACCGACGGTCACGCGGTCATAGCGTAGCTTGCCAGAGATGGTGCGCAGCTTGACGAAGGCCTCTTGCGCATGGCAGCCCAGGATCAGATCGACATCCCCTTGCACTTCCGTCAGGCGGGCGAATGTACGAAGCGATCCGACCGAGCTTGCACTTTCACTGTTGCGAATGCGCAGCGGGCCGCTGACCGTCGTCAGCTTGTCAAAGCCCGCGATGTCGGCAGCCAGGCCGGACAGGCTCAGGCCGCCGGTGCTGGTCAAGTTGGCAAACGCATCCATGTCGTACTGGATGCCGCTTACGGACAGCATTCCGCCGACGGTCTTTAGGCCACTGTAGCCTCGCAGCCAGCCGCGACCGACTTGCAGATCCATGGTGCCGCCGACGCGCTGCAGCGCGGCCGGGCCTTCGTGAAACAGATCCGAAAACGCACCGTTCTCGTGCACGGTCAGCGAGCCACCGACCTCGGTCACCGACGTCAGCGCCCGCGATGCCGACTGGCTGGATCGAAACACCGCGTTCCCCGTCACTTGCGAAAGCTTGGGCAGCGACACGCTACGAAAGTCGATGCGCTCGGCGGAAATCTCGTCGACGCGCGCCAGCATCTTGAAGGAGCCCGTCCAGTTGTCGCTCGCGGCTTT
Source organism: Pseudomonadota bacterium (assembly GCA_035345735.1). Classification (GTDB taxonomy): domain Bacteria; phylum Myxococcota_A; class Polyangia; order Palsa-1104; family JAEUJZ01; genus JAEUJZ01. Next base: position 6,422 of record DAORCZ010000247.1, read on the forward strand.
GCCGGCCGACAGCGTCAGGCCACCTGCCGCGGCCAAGCTGCGAAAGCCGGTGATGTTGACCGTGTCGCCTTCGATCCGCAGGCTTGGTACCGAGGTCAGCGCGTTGAAGCCGCTCACCGCCTTCGCCTTCTTGATCGAAAGATCAGCCACGCTGCGCAGCGCGGGGAACTGGCAGTCCAGCGCGTCGTCCATGCGGATCGCGCCAGCTTGGGTCAGCGCGGGATAGTCGCAGCCTTGCTCTTTGTACGCCTCGATCGAGCCGACCCGTTCAAGTCCCGTGAAATGCACCCACTGCGTGCTGCCCCGACCAAACGTGCTGCCTTGCAAGATGCGGCCCGTGATCTGCTTGATCGACGGAGGCGAAAACAAGTGACGCTGCGAGCTAGGCACGAGCGGCACCGTGAACGCCACGCGCAGGTTGCCATCCAGATAGTTGCAGCCCGTGCTCTCAATCGCTGCAAGCTGACTCACATCGCTCAGCACGTACTCGCCGCTGACTTTGGGAATCACAGCACTGCAGTCGATGATCATGTCAAGCAGCGCCGATGGTTCGGGCTCTGGCGGCGCCGGTTCATCGGACACGGTCGCTGCGCTTCCATGTTCTGTTGACAGCGCAGACGCACGTGCGTCTGTCGATGGTGTGGGCTCGTCGGATCCAGGGTTGCCACACGCGGCAAGCAAGGCCACAAACCAAGGCAGAGCGGTCTTCATCGGTTTCCTCCCAACAGCCAATCGAACGCAGGGGAACAGGCCTCTTCCCCCACACGCGCTGCGCTCGTTCTGCTTGGCCGCGCAGCGATGTCTTTCGCAAGCGTTACGCGGCAGGTGGGCACCTGACAATACTCCGCGTCTTCGTATCGCTTTTCGCTACCATCCGGCTATGCGCAGACGGCCCCTACCGACACAGCAGACCACGGCGCTGGTGAACGCGCTCAAGCGCAGCCTGAAGTCGCGCGGCATAACCTACGCGCAGCTTGCCCAGGCCCTGCACGTCAGCGAAGCCACCGTAAAGCGCTGCTTTGCGCAGCAGAGCCTGACGCTGCGCCGCACCGAGCAGATCCTCGCCGTGCTCGACATGAGCTTCCTCGACGTCGCCAAGCTGACCGCAGACCCCGGTGCCGATGCCCCGATGCAGCTTCGCTGGGAACAAGAACAAGCCCTGGCCGAAAGCCCGCGGCTGTTTTCGTTTTTCCATCTGCTGCTGGTGGGTCTGTCGCTGGCTCAGATCGTCCGCAAGTACGAGATCAGCGAAGACGAAGGCCTGCGCAACCTGCGCGCGCTGCAACGACTGGATCTGATCGAAGTGCTGCCGCGCAATCGTGTCCACCTGCGCACGCGCAAGCACTTGCTGTGGCATCCGCAGGGTCCGCTGCGCCGCGCCTATGAGCAGCCGATCCGTGAGCACTTCTTGGCGCATGCGTTTTCTGGCCCCGACGAGTACCGCAAGTTCTTTCCTGGGCGGCTGTCGCGCGCCTCGCGGCAGATCCTGTTGCGCAAGCTCAAGCGCCTGGTTGCCGAGATGGATCATCTGTCGCAGATCGATGTCCGCCACACCGATGAAGAGTCGGAGACCAGCGGCCTGTTTCTGGCGTTTCGATCCTTTGAACTCGATCACCTGTTCAGCCTGCCGCGGCGCACCACCACCCGCGGCAAGCTCGCCTGAACAAGCTCCCCTTGCGACACAGCGCCGTTTCGGAACAACGTGAACCTGGCGGTCGATGGTGTGCTCGCTGAAGCAACGACAACAATCACCGACCCAAGTCAGCGAAAGAGTCTGTCAGGAATCGCGGGACACTCTGTCGATCGTCAGGGTCCCGGTCGGCTTGGTGATCACGCAGGTTCGGGACTTCACACTGCAGCTGATCTTGCAGGCGCCGTCGTTCGCAGAGACGTGCTGGATGTCCCAAGCCGTGGAGCCACCGCCAGCCGTTCCCAGCGGATCGACGGACTCGGTGTCGCGCGCGCGGAAGAACAAGCGATTAGACCGTGGCTGAAGGCGGCGACTTCTTGGCACGAAGCTCGACGCGGCGCTTTTCGACCCAGGCCCAGGCATCGGCTTCGCTGGCGAAGAAGTGCGGGGTGATCTGCTGACTGCCCAGCAAGCGAAACGCATTGCTGAGCAGCGTCACCATCGTGCGGATCAGCAAGCTGGCCCCGAAGACAACCACTTCGATGTGGATGCGGTTCTGCTTGTGCCACGCGGCGTTTTGGCGGCGCGCATCGGCGCTCATGTTGCCGCCCACCGATGCGTCGACGACCTCGAAGGCATAGCCGTACCGGTGCTCGATCTGCTGCAAGTGTTGCAGCAGGGTGATGACCTCATCCCCCGTGATCTCGCCCTGCGTCCGAGCAAACAGCACGTCGCCATCGATGCGCATCACGTGCTTGCCAATGGGCCGCCAGTCGTCCATGCCTGCCATCGTACCGTGTTTGACCAGGCCACAGGGCTCGGTCGATTGCGATGGTAAATGGCCCTACGCAGGCACGGCGGATCAGCAGCGACCGAATCGATCGCAGCGCGCACCGAATCAGGGCCGCAAGCAGTCGGCGTCAACCGAGCTTTTCTTGGTCACCGACGCCGCGGCGCATGCGTCCTGCGTGGCATTGGTGATGCGGAAGCAGTCGGAGTCGACGTAGCTCTTCTTGCTGACCGAGGCTTCTGCGCAGGCCCCACCCTGGCTCAGGCGCAGGCAGTCGGCATCCACGCTGCTCTTCTTGCTGATCGAAGCGGCCGCACAGCGATCCTGCACAGGGTTGGTCACCCGAAAGCAGTCGCTGTCCACGGTGCTCTTTTTGGTCAGCGATGCCGCGGCACATGATCCACCCAGGCTGGCCGTCGTGCGCAGGCAGTCTGCATCCACCGAGCTTTTCTTGGTCACCGACGCTGCTGCGCACTGGTCCTGCACCGCGGTCGTCACCCGAAAGCAGTCGCTATCCACCGAGCCTTTCTTGATCATCGATGCCGTCGCACAGCCCGCCCCCATCGTGCCCCGCAGACAGTCGGCATTGATGTAGCTCTTGCGATTCGGCGAAGCCGTCGCGCAGGCGTCCTGTGCCGCCGTCTTGACCTTGAAGCAGTCGGCATCGACGTAGCTCTTAACCGTCACCGAAGTCGCCCGGCAATAAAGAGGACTGTCCCCCACCAGCGCCAAGCCCAGCGGGGAGCGGCGGG
>DAORCZ010000248.1:0-9591 GCA_035345735.1 Pseudomonadota bacterium
TTGGGATCGAGATTGATCAGGCGATGGCGCAGCGGCGCCGCCATGGCGAAGCGGAACAGCGTAGCAGCAACCGCCGATCGTTCGCGCACATCGCTGCTGGCGGCGACCTGCGGCAGGCTGCGACCGACCAAGCGCTCCATGCACAGCACGCGGCTCCCCGAGTAGGTGGGATAGACCTGAGGAATGACGACGGTGGGATCGCTGCCAAAGGCCAGGCGAAAGCGGCGCAGCCAGCCCGCCTCGGCACGGTAGTCCAGCTCGGCGAGCAGTCGGTCACAGAGCGCATCGATGGAAGCGGCCGGCACCGCAGCGCCCAGGTCCGCCCCGACGAGCTCGGCGACCACACGACGTGCACTCAGATCATCGCGTAAGGCGGCGGCGACGCCGGGGTACTGGACCTTCAGGGCGACCTCTTGGCCCTCTTTGGTGCGTGCTGCATGCACCTGCCCCAGCGACGCAGCAGCCAGGGGCTGGGGATCGAACTGCGCGAAGACCTGATCGGGCTCGCCGCCAAGCTCGCTGCGAATGACCTCGGCAATGGCGGCGGGATCGTCGGCTGGCAGCTGATCCCAGACTCGTCCCAGGACGCGCTGCGCCTCGGGGTCAAGCGGCTGGTTGGCCTGCAGGTAGCCGCGAAGCTGTGCCACCTTGGCGTAGCCACCGCGCAGCTCCGAGGCGGCATCGGCCATGGCGCTGGCCTCGGCTACCTGCGCGTCTCGCCGCTCGCCCTGTTCATCGATCTCGGTGTCGAGCACATGGTGAAGCTGGCTGCGCAGGCGCTGGGCCAGCGCCGTGGCCTGTGCCCAGAGCCGCTGATGCGAACGCTTCATGCAAAAACCTCATGAATCATGGTGACGGCCGCCGGCTTTTGCTTTCAGATTGAAATCCTGCGCGGCACGACGAAGCCCCCCCCAACCACCGACCGAGTCGGGGCCATCAGTCGTCGCCAAGCGAACCCAATCCAATCCACGCGGACGCACGGGAGGAGCCCATCATGCCACAGCCGGATAGCTCGGAACTGGAATCGCAACCGCCGGTGCTCGACAGCCCCACCGACGTGAACACCATCGATCCCAGCAGCAACGAAGACTTCATCGACCCGTCGACTCAGGAGATCCCCACGGAACCCCTGCCCGAGCCGCCGATCCGCATCACGATCATCCCCGGCCGCGAGACCGACGAAGAGCTGGACCCCGGGGAAGAGGTGCCAAATATCGAAGTCGAGGTCGGAACAGAACCGCGCTAGATCCTTGGTATACTGCTCTCACTCTGATGTCAGACCAGGAAACTTCGCCGTCGCCGGACGTTGATTCGCCGGCCACGGAGCCCGCTGCGGAAGAAGCAGTTCCGGAAGCCGCGCCCCGCACCTCCGCCACGCAGAGCAGCGACAACGTCATGGGAACCGGCGAGGGACCGCCCCCAGGCACCCGCGCTGAAGCGTTGCTCATCACGCTGATCGGCCTTGCGATCATGCTATTGCCGGTGCTGGGCGTGCTGCGTCGCGTCGCTAACTCGCTGCAGGAAGCACAGCGGCTGCGCTTCTTGGCAAAGGCGCTGAGTGCCGTCCTGATGTTCGTGCTGCCCAAGGACGCGTCCTGGACCTCGCTTTATGTGCAGAACGGCACGCTGTGGATTGGCTTTCTAGGCGCAGTGCTGGCGGCGGCCGGTGGCAAACACCTGAGCCTAGCGACGACAAACTTCATGGCCCGCGGTCGCCTGCGGTTGGTCTGCGAGACCTTCAGTCAGGTCGTTTTCGTCGCCGTCTCGCTGCTTCTGACCTACGCCAGCGCGCGCATGGTGGCGGCAAACCGCGGCACCGGTGATGCCGATTTGCTGCCAGGTGGACTACATCGCTGGATGGTGGAGCTCATCATCCCGATCTCATTTGGCGTCATGACCGTGCGCGTCGTCGCGCGCGCGCTGCATCCCGCCACCGCTTTCGCCGGTCCCCACGGAGGCATTCCGGCCGAGATGCTCAATGCCCCGCTGCCTCGCGGGGTGCGTCTGCGTCGTATCGGCATCTCGGCGGCGGTGGCGCTGTTGGCGGCCGTCGCGTTCTACATCGGCATGCGCTACGACGGTTCTGAGCGCATCCAGGCCGCGCTCGGACGTCTAGATACCGACGGCATCCGCCGTCTCGTACGCTATACGGTGATGCTCAGCATGGGGCTGGGCTTCCTGCTGGGCACACCGGTATTTGTGGTCATGGCAGGTCTGGCCATGGGCCTGTTCTTCGTCGCTGGCTCACCCGTCGCAGCCCTGCCGACGGAGACCAATCGCTTGGCGGCCAACCCCTCCCTTCCGGCGATTCCGCTGCTCACCATCGCGGGCTACATCCTGGCCTCGGGCCGGTCCTCGCAGCGCTTGGTACGCGCCTACAAGAGCGTGTTCGGTTGGATGCCCGGCGGCCTGGCGGTCATGGTGGCCTTCGTCTGCGCGCTGTTCACGACGTTTACCGGCGCCTCGGGCGTCACCATCCTGGCGCTCGGCGGCCTGGTCTACCCGATGCTGCTGCGCGACAAGTATCCCAAGGGCTTCTCGCTGGGTCTGGTGACCGCGGCGGGTAGCTTGGGCCTCCTGTTCCCACCCAGCCTGCCAGTGCTGCTGTATTCGGTGGCCGCCAGCACGCCCGGTTCAGCGGCGCCGGTCAGCGTCGAACAGCTCTTCATCGGCGGTCTTTTGCCCGGCTTGTTCCTGGTGCTCTTGGTCTCGCTTTACGGCATCCACCGCGGTGTCGTTGCACAGGCCCCGCGGCAGCCGTTCCGCAAGACCGAGGTGGTGCACGCCCTGCGCGACGCCAAGTGGGACCTGCTGTTGCCGTTCTTGGTCATCGTGGCCTTCGCCAGCGGCATCGCCACCGTCGTCGAAGCCGCAGCAATTGGCGCGGCCTACGCCCTGTTCGTCGAACTCGTCATCTACCGCGACATCCATCCGTTCTATGAGCTTCCCGGCGTCTTTGTGCACGCGGCGTCGCTGGTCGGCGCCGTCGTCGTCCTGCTGGGCGTCGCGCTGGGCCTTACCAACTATCTTGTCGAAGCCGAGATCCCGACCAAGCTCGTCGAGTGGGTGCAGAGCCACATCCACTCGCAGTGGGCCTTCCTGCTGGTGCTCAACGTCATGCTGCTCGTCCTGGGCAGCGTGCTCGAGATCTACTCGGCGATCGTTGTGCTGGTGCCGCTCGTTGCGCCGCTCGGCGTGGCGTTCAACGTCCACCCGGTGCACCTGGGCGTCATCTTCCTCGCCAACCTCGAGCTCGGCTTCCTCTGTCCGCCGATGGGCCTGAACCTGTTCTTGTCAGCGACGCGCTTCCACAAGCCGCTGCCCGTCTTGTACCGCCACGCCCTGCCGTTCTTGCTCATCATGTCGATTGGCGTGCTGTTCATTACCTACGTTCCGTGGGTCACCATGGGCCTGCTCCGCCTGCTCGGAAAAGCCTAGCCCTCCCGTCAGAAAACCCCGCTTCTTCGCTCCCCGGTCACGCGGGGCCGCGCGGCGATTTTGCACCGCATGGCCACGGAAACTGTGCTTAGCTCGCCGCCTCCCTGCCGGTGCGCTGCTGTCGCTGTCGTCGGCCGCCCTGGCAAACAAGCGAGGTCAGCGATGAACACAGGTGGGTTCCGATGGTGTAGGCGAGGATGGTTGGCAGGCATTGCTTTCTTGCTGAGCGGGGGCTTGGGCTGCGCCAGCAGCGACAATGCCGATACCGGCGGCCTGCAACCCCTGGAGGTACGCACCGCTCAGGGCCTGGTGCGCGGCCGCAGCGGCGAAGGAACGCGGAGCTTCCTGGGCCTGCGCTACGCCGCCCCCCCGACGGGCGAGCGTCGATTCCTGGCGCCCCAGCCCCCGTCGTCCCACGCCGAGACCTTTGAGGCCAGCGACTACGGTCCGATCTGCGCGCAGCTGACTCGCGATCAGGTCGATCCTGCTTCCTCGGAGGACTGCCTGACGCTCAACGTCTGGACTCCCGAGCGGGTCACCGCGCCGCTGCCGGTCATGGTCTTTGTCCATGGCGGTGGGTTCGTCGGCGGCAGCGGCAGCTCGCCAACCTATGAAGGCCGGGCGCTGAGCGCGGCACAGGGGGTCGTCGTGGTGACGCTGAATTACCGCCTGGGACCGCTTGGCTTTTTCAGTCATGCCGCGCTGCGCGAGCAGTCGGCGGGTGCCCCTGCGAGCAACTTCGGGCTGCTCGATCAGCAGGCGGCCCTGACCTGGGTCCGCGACAACATCTCGGCCTTCGGTGGCGATCCCCACAAGGTGACGCTGTTCGGCGAGAGCGCTGGTGGCATCAGCGTCTGCTATCAGCTCCTATCACCGAGCGCGGCTGGCCTGTTCCACAACGCCATCGTGCAGAGTGGCCCGTGCAGCACCTTCAAGCCGCCCACGCAAACCGAGTCTGAAGCGCAGGGCGCCGTGCTGGCCCAAAAGGTCGGCTGTCAGACGGGGGATGCGCGCAGCATCGCCGGTTGCCTGCGCCAGGTGCCGCTTCCGACCCTGCTGACCGCTCTGCCGCAGAAGCCGGAGGTGGTGTTCGGCGATGGCTATGCCTGGCTGCCCAGCAGTGGCACCCCCACGCTGCCTGGCGACGTCCGCGCGCGGCTGGTGGCTGGCGATCTCCACCGCGTCCCGCTCATCGTCGGTGCCAATGCGGATGAAGGGACAGCCTTTGCCGCCCTCGGGGTCAAGCTCGATACCGAGGCCGACATCCGCGCGGCGCTGGCCAGCGTGTTCACCAAGCCGGTCGTCGACTCAGTGATTGCCCACTACGGTCCCGCACCACTAGGAACCATCGCCGGCCTGAAGATCCTCGGCGACTCCTTTGTCTGCGACGCACGCCGCCTGGCGGGCTGGGCGGCAGCAGCCGGCGCACCGACCTTCTACTACCACTTCACCCGTGCCTTCGCATACTTACTGCCCAACCTGGGGGCCTTCCACGGCGCGGAGCTTCCTTACATCTTCCATACACCTCTAGAATTCGTGACCATCAAACCTGATGAGGAAGGCTTTTCCGCACAACTTCAGGGGTACTGGGCAAACCTGGCGCGGACTGGCTCACCGAACGGCCTGTCGAAGGCGGGCGATGGCGTGCAGTGGCCAGCCTATGACCGCGCCGGTGATCGCAGCATCCGGCTCGACTTGGCGACGACGACGGAGAGCGGGCTGCGCAAAGCCGACTGTGACTTCTGGGACACCCTGGTCCCCTAGTTTCCAGGCTCGCCCGTCTCTGGTGACCGACTGGCGGCCAGGGCCCGTCCTCGCTGCAGGCTCCACAGTCCCCCGATCCGAATCTATCCCGGCCCTGCGCGCCCCACCCTCCTCCCTGCGACGGTAAATCCCATGCCCCATCGACGCCGAACTTCTCGTCCCTTGCTTCGCCTGGCTACGCCACCGCCGGTGCAGCCGGCCGGCATACTACTCCTGACCTTCGGCGAAGGCGGAGACGGCCCTCTCGGGCGCTACCTGCCCGAGCTCGCCAAGGCTTGGCTGGGGCCGGTGGTCCTGGTCTCGGCGCTGTCTCGCGTGTCGGAGGCCGCTCTGAAGCCCCGGTTGGAGGAGGCTGCCGGCCGGCCGCTACATCCCGCCATCCCCGGGCAGCCCCTCAAGCCAGGCTGCCTGTACTGGCTCGGCGTCGAGACCGGCCCGCTGATCTCGGGTCAGGGCGAGGTCACCGGCCCAGTTGCCGAGCACGACCGCTCGCCCTGCATGTTCGAGCGTTTCCTCCGCTCGGTCAGCATTGACCCCGGCCAGCATCCATTCTTGATCCTCCTACCGGGGGTCGGCCCCCAGTGCCTATCAAGCCTGCGCGCGCTCAAGGAAGCGGGCGGCTTGGTGATGGCCTTCGCCGATCCCGATGGCGAGCCCCTAGTCGACCCGGCGCTGCGAGGAGAGCTGGATCTCTGCATCCCCCCCGAGGAGCTAAGCCAGCGACTGGGGCTAGCGGCGGGAGGTCGCGCCCCGTCATCGCTACGCGGCACGCTGACGAGTGGGCCCGACGTGTCGGATCAGGTGCACGAGATCCTGCACCTTCTGCGCGAGCGCACCGACAACGACTTTTCTGGTTATAAAGAAAATACGATTCTTCGCCGCATCGCACGGCGAATGCTGGTGAAACAAATTGACAATTTGCAAGAATATATTGGCATTATCAGAGGCTCGCCAGCCGAGGCGGAAGCGCTGTTTCGCGACCTGCTTATCGGCGTTACCGGCTTCTTCCGCGATTCCGAAGTATTTGACAGTCTGCAGCAGAAAGTCATTGTGCCCCTCTTCACCCAGCAGCGGGAGCACGGGCGCACCATCCGGGTCTGGCTGCCCGGCTGCTCCAGCGGCGAAGAGGCCTACTCCCTGGCCATGCTGCTGCACGAGCAGAGCGAGCGCGCCCGGCTGCCCCTGGACGTGCAGATCTTTGCCACCGACATCGACGAAGCGGCGATACGTGTGGCGCGCGATGGCGTGTATTCCAGCACAGCGACCGCGAATATCACGCCAGCCCGGCTGCGCCACTACTTCACTCACGACCGGCGGACTGGCTCATATCGTGTAGTAGGCCAGCTGCGCGATATGGTGGTTTTTGCGGTTCACAGCATCATCCGCGATCCGCCCTTTTCGCGCCTCGATCTGATCTCGTGTCGCAATCTGCTTATTTATCTTAATAGCGGAGTGCAGCGGCGCATGCTGCAGCTCTTGCACTTTGCTCTCAACCCCGGGGGCTACCTTTTGCTGGGCGCATCCGAGACCCCCGGTCAGCATCAGACGCTGTTTCAAAACATCGATCTGGGAGCGCGCATCTATCAGCGCCTGGCGCGGGCCTCGGGATCCAGCTCGGGCGAGACACTGATGGCCCGGGCCTCGCAGCGCGCGGTGGGGTCGGCCGCCACCGCTCACGATGAGCGGCCACCGAGCTTGCGGCAGCTGACCGAGCAGGTCTTGCTGAGCGACTACACCCCGACGTCGATCCTTATCAACGAAAACGGGGACATGCTGTATGTCCACGGCCGCACCGGACGTTATCTAGAGCACGCCACGGGCGAAGCCAGCACCAACCTGCTCTGGGTCGCGCGCGACGAGCTGCGCTCGCTCTTGGTCGGGCTGATCCGCGAAGTCAGTCAGAGTCGAGAAGCCCGGAATCGCGAGTGCGTCTGGGTCCCCGATGACATCGGAGGGGGGCACTACGTCCGTCTGTCGCTGACCCCGGTCGAGCGCCCTGGAGCCCCACAGGGTCTGAGCCTGCTGACCATCCACGAGCTGCCCTCCCCCCCGTCGGCGACCAGTCCCAGCAGCCCGGGCGAGGGCCCTGATGCCATCGCCCGCGAACGAATGCTGCGCATCGAAGGCGAGCTGCGAGCCACCCGCGAGAGCCTGCGCGCCACGATCGAAGAGCTGGGTCACGCCAACGAAGAGCTGCGCAACGCGAACGAACAGCTACAGAGCGCGAACGAGGAGCTGCACAGCACCAACGAAGAGCTGCAGACCTCGAAGGAAGAGCTGCAGTCGGTGAACGAGGAGCTGGCCGCCGTCAACAGCGAGCTGCAGGCCAAGGTCGCCGAGATCCTGCAAAATCATAACGATATAAAGACGCTGTTTGACAATTCAGACATTGGGATCATATTTGTAGATACAAATCTAAATATTCGCAGATACACTCCAAGGGCGCGCAGAATCATTGAAATGATTCCAGAGGATATCGGCCGATCAATTACCCAGTTTACGCACAAGCTGCGGTATGATAATTTTATAACCGACATCCAAATGGTCGCCGATCGTCGAATGCCGATCGAACACGAGTGCGAGTCGCAGAATGGTGACTGGTATCTGGTTCGCATCACTCCGTATCAGGCAGAGGGCATTCGCGAAGGTGGAATGGTTATTACCTTTGCCGACATTACTAAATTAAGACACGCTGACCAGGCTCGCCGCGATAGCGAGCTAAAATTTCAGAAAGCCTTCGACAACTCACCGCTCATGAAGGCCATCCTGGACGGTCGCACAGGGGCGATCCTGGATGTCAATCAGCAGCTGCTCAAGACCGGCGGCTATACCAAAGAAGAGCTCCTGGGCAAGACAGCGGTCGAGCTGGGCTGGGCGGAAGCGATGACTCGTGATCGCCTGCTGCAAGCCTTCCAAGAGCACGGCTCGGTCAGCGGCTTCGAGCGGCAGTTTGTTTGCAAGGACGGGACTGGCATCCCGGTCCTCTTCACGGCGTTTCCCATTGAGGTAGAGGGCCAGTTACGGGTCGTCTCGATTGCCCAGGACATCCGTGCCCGACGCACCGCAGAAGACGCGCTGCGCCGCAACGAAGAACTCCTGCGCACCATCATCGACATTGCCCCAATCGGTCTATCTGTCGTCGACCAGACGGGCAAGCTGGTGCTGATGAACTCGCGGGTATCCAGCTTGCTCGACATCACGAAAGAAGGCGTCGACGCCGGGCAGTACCAGAAGCGACGCTACGTCCGTGCCGATGGCTCGCCGATGCCGCAGAGCGAGTACGCCTCGAACCGCGCCAGGTCCGAGCGCCGCGCAATCTCCAACGTCGAGATCGGGGTCATCAAAGAGGACGGTGAGCAGATCTGGGCCTTGACGCACGCCGCGCCGCTGCCCGATGGCGGGGTGGTGCTCGCCGTGCAAGACATCGGCGATCGCAAGCGCGCTGAAGAAGAGCTGCGACTTTATGCCGGAAAGCTGGAGCTCATCTTCCACAAAGCCCCCTTCGCAATTGGGCTATTGCGGCTTAAAGATTCCATCATTGTCGATGTCAACGATGCGTTCGTGCGGCTCTTTGGCTATTCGCGCGAGGAGGCGATGGGCAAGACCACCATCCAGCTTGGGCTACGGCCCAATCCCGAGGCGCGCGCCGGGCTGCTCGCCGGGCTGCGGGCCGGCAGCGGCATCACCGACGCCGAGATGCAGCTGCAGACCCGTGACGGAGCGCTGCGGACGGTGCTGATCAACATGGCCGCGCTGGAGATGGCCGAAGAAAAATTCTACATCGCCACCGCCGAAGACATCACCGAGCGCACCCGCGCCGCCGAGGCGCTGAAGGCCAGCGAAGCCAAGTATCAGGATCTGTTTGATCACTCCCCGGACATGTATCTGACGGTCGACCTGACGCAAGACCGCATCGTCGACTGCAACGAAACGACGCGACTGCTTCTGGGCTACAGCGAGTCGGAGCTTCTGGGCCAGCCGGTCGCCGCCATCTTGGCCGACTCCCATGCCGCCGAGTGGCGCCAGCGCCTGTACGCCGAGTTTCGGCAGCGCGGCAGCCTGCAGAATGAGCGGGCCCGGCTGGCCTGCAAACCGGGCGGGTATCTGGATGTCAGCGTCAGCGGCACCGCCATCCTGGACGAGGCGGGCCTGGCCCACAGCGGGCGCCTGGTCTTCCGCGACATCACCGATCGCCTGCGCGCCGAGGAAGCCCTGCGCGCCCAGCTGACCCACGACAAAGAGACCGTCCTGCGCGAGCTAGCCCACCGCACGAAGAACAACATGCTGGTCATCCGCTCGATGCTCAGCCTGCACGCGCTGCGCACCTCGAACCAAGAGGTGCAGCGACTGGTCAACGACGTCGACAACAAGATCCTGGCGATGGCGCTG
>DAORCZ010000249.1:0-6222 GCA_035345735.1 Pseudomonadota bacterium
GGCCAGCATCTTGACCGGCATGAGGCCCGCCGCACCAAGCTGCTGTGCGCGTCGCAGATCGTTGCGCACCGCCAGCATCATCTCGTGGGTCGGCTTGAGCTCACGCTTGAGCATCAGCACGGCGAACTTGCGCTTCAGGCGCGAGTTTTCCGCCTCGTAGGTCACCCCTAACTCGCCCTGCCCCAGCACGCCCTTGATCAGAAATTCTCCGTCGATGACCTGCCCCAGGCGACTGGCGGCGGGAATGGACGGGCCGACGACCCAGCTAGGCTGTGCTTGGGAGGACTTGGGATCGGCTGAGCCGGGGATCATGGTGGCCCCTAGCATACCAGCCAAGGTCCCTAATTGGGCAGATTATGTTCGTATTTTGGAATACTTATTGGACATCAGAATTTGGCGCCCCAGCCCCGGATGAGGACAGAGCCTGCCCGCGCGCCAGGGCAACGCCGACTAGCACCAAAAGCAGAGGAAAGAGTTCGAGCACGTAGCGGTTCTCAACAAAGCCGATGGCAGCCAGCGCACCGGTGCGCAGAAGCAAGCAGGCAGCAGCGAGCCCGGCGAATGTCCGCAGCCGCGACGTGCGGGCGGCGCGCCACAGACCGACCAACCCCAGGCCCAAAATCAGTATCTGGATATATAAAATCGGCATTCTCACGTACTTGAGAAAGTCAGGACCCGGCAGGCGGCTCGTGGCCCGCAGCGGCTGGTCGATGGGCGTCAGCCACAAGAAGAAGGCGCGCTTGAGCGGCAACCAGATCACGGTACGAAGGGGATGGCGGCGCAGTCGCTCAGTCGCCAGCCGCCGGAAGCCAGCATCGACGTCTGGCGACAAGCCCTCACGCTGTCGCAGGTCAAACAGGGCCTGGAGCGCCTCGCGCTCAGACGGCGAGTCGAAGGCTGCGGGCGGATAGGTCTTGGCGGTGGCGACGCACTCACGGCGGAACAGGCAGTAGAGCGTCGGCGGGGTCTCGTCCTCTCGGCTAACCCAGGTCGCGAACCAGGCAAAAAACGAGGTATGCGGCATGGCGTTGCCCCGGACGTCGCACTGCCCGCCGAGCGGATGGGGATGACCGAGGCTGATCTGATTGCGGATCGGCCACGGCGCGAAGCACACCACGAAAGCCAGCACCACGCCTGGCAGGTGCCGCAGCACCTCGCGACCCCGCGTGATAACCGGCAAGAGCAGCGTGGGCAGCAAGAACAGGGTGTCGATGCGCACCAGGCCCCCCAAGGCCAGCACGGCAGCGGACGCTATCCACAGACGGTGGCGCAGCGACTTTGGGCGTTCCGCACGCGCCTGCAAAACCAGCGCGAGCAGTGCGATGTAGAGCGTCGTCAGTAGCGTCGCCAGGGTCTCGGTCAGCACCGAGTTGGTGAACAGGAGGAGCGGTGGGCAGACGGCGGCCCCCAGCAAGCCAACGCGCGCCGCACGCACACCGGCCAGCCGACGGGCGAGGAGATAGACCAAGAGGCAGGAGACGACATCCAGGACGGCCTGCGCCGGCTTGACACGACTGAAGATCAGCTCGTACGCGCCGAGAGCGGGCCAGCCGCGGTGCGCCAAAAAGGCGACCACGCTGAGAAACAGCGGATAGCCCGGCAGACGACAGTAGCCAAGTGGCGGCACCGTGGCGTGGTCGGGATACCAGTCAGGCAGGCGGAAGGCATAGCGGTGGTGCTCAGCAAGCTCGCGGGCCGCACCGAGATAGGCGTAGCTGTCAGCTCCGGCAAACGTCCAGCTCTGCCCCACGCGCAGGCGCAACCCCAGGGCTAGCAGCAGCAGCAGGCCCAGCCCGACCAGCTCTGCGGCCGACCAGCGCGGCGCTAGCGGATCTGGCCGGGCGGGCGCTGGCGGAGCGGAGAACGACAATCACCACCGTCGCGCTTAACCGCCGCACGCGGCGACGATCGACTGAGCGATTTCGTGCGCGAGGCGGTCGATAAGGCGCTCGTCGATCCCCTCCAGCATGACGCGGACCTTGGGCTCGGTGCCGCTGTAGCGAACCAATACCCGACCCTCGCGGCCGAGCTTGGACTCGGCGTCGCGGATCAGTCTCTGCGCCTCGGGGAGGTCGTCGAGGGGGCGGCGCTGCTTGACCTTCACACTTACCAGGACCTGGGGGACCTTGACCATGACCTGCGACAGCTCGCTCAGTGGCCGTCCCTCCTCCTGCATGAGGGCCAGCACCTGCAGGGCGGCGATGATGCCGTCACCGGTCGTCATGTGGTCGAGGAAGATCAAGTGCCCGGACTGCTCGCCACCGAAGTTGTAGCCGTGCTGCCGCATAGCCTCGACGACGTAGCGGTCGCCGACGTTAGTACGCAGCAGCTGTCCACCGGCGGCCCGCACCGCGTGCTCTAGCCCCAAGTTCGACATCACGGTCGCGACGAGGGTGTTTTTTTGCAGCTCGCCCCGTGCCAGCAAACGCCGGGCACAGAGCGCCATGATGGCGTCACCATCGACGATGTTGCCGCGCTCGTCGGCGATGATCACGCGATCGGCGTCACCGTCGAGCGCAATGCCCACGTGCGCCCCCAGATCGACGACCGCTTGGCACATCGCCTGCGGGTGCAGAGCTCCGACGAGCTCGTTGATGTTGGTGCCGTTGGGCTCATCCCCGAGCGCAAAGACCGTGGCCCCGAGCTCAGCGAAAACCTCGGGGGCCACCTTGTAGGCCGCCCCATGCGCGCAATCGACGACGATCTTGACGCCATCGAGGCTGCGCTGTCGCGGAAACGAGCGTTTGAGGAAGACGATATAGCGACCGCGGGCATCGTCCACCCGCGACGCCCGACCGATATCGCCTGCCGTGGGCCGCACCGCCGAGAGCTCGCGGGAGTCCAGTAGCTCTTCAATCCGCGCCTCGGCGCTGTCCGGCAGCTTGAAGCCATCCGCGGCGAAGATCTTGATGCCGTTGTCTTGGTACGGATTGTGGCTCGCCGAAATGACAACGCCCGCATCGGCTCGCATCGACGAGGTAATGAAGGCGATGCCCGGGGTCGGAAGCGGCCCGCAGAGCATGACGTCCGCGCCCATGGAGCACACGCCGGCTGCGATGGCCTGCTCGAACATATAGCCGGACAGGCGCGTGTCCTTGCCAATCACCACCCGGCCGCGATGGCTGCCGCGATGAAAAAGATGGGCGACCGCGCGCCCTAGGCGCATCGCCGTTTCGACGGTCATGGGCTCGATGTTGGCAACGCCGCGGACGCCATCGGTACCAAAGATATGTCGCTGCGGAGCGGACGATTTGCCGTTCTCTTGAGACATCTGCTGTTCCATAGCGGGGCCTCTGGGAGAGCTGACGATGCCACAAAGCCATGGGCATGGAAACGGTCAATGCGGGCTGCCTTGCGCTCGGCATTCGTCGTCGCCCGCAGTCCCGCGGTCTTTGGCGCGCCAGCCTCATCCCTCAGGCTTGCCGGGCCCGCCGATGCGGTGATAGCGTGCAGGCGCACGATTAGGCTACGCTCTGTGACTACCCCATCTGCCGCCCCGCTCAAGGAGCCGTCGCGTGAAGGGCCCACGCCCTCGGGCCGCTTTGCCTGGATCGACTGGTACCGCGGTCTGGCCTGCATCTTGATGTTCCAGACGCACGCCTATGACGCCTGGACGCGCGAGCCCTACCGGCAGGGAGCGTACTGGGACCTCGCAAGAATGCAGCTTGGCGGCTTCCCAGCGCGGATGTTTTTGATGCTGGCGGGCGTCTCGCTCATGCTCCGCTACGCTGGCGACGCACGACGAGGCATCAGCGGCTGGCCAGCCCGACGGGGCGCCATGCTCCGCGGGCTCGAAGTGCTGGCCTACGGTCTGGCGTTCCGCCTTGCCGAGTGGCTGCTAGGTGGAGCCCAGCGCAGGGACCTGCCGGACCTATTCAAGGTCGACATTCTGAACTGCATTGGCGTGTCCCTGGTGCTGACGGCGCTGCTGGTCGGAGTAGAGCACGTCAAGGGACGCCGACTGCCGGTGCTGGCTGGGTTTGCGACGCTGGCAGTCGTGTTTCTCACTCCGATCATCCAGCGCTGGCCGTTTCCGCCCTGGTTGCCTGATGCGGTGACGGCCTATTTCTGGGACGCGACTCCGCTTGGCACCTTTCCGCAGCTACCGTTTGTTGCCTATACGCTGAGCGGAGCCGTTATCGGCAGCCTCTGGCTTCAGGCAGCGGCCAAGGGGCGGCTGGGCTGGACCTTGGCGGTCACGACGGCAGCTGGCGCGATCTTGGCGGTGCTTATTCAGTGGGGCAACAGCCGCGGCTATGCCTTGTTTCGCCCGACCCCGGCGGTGAGCATTCCGGCGTTTCCTTCTTCCTATGGCTACCGTCTAGGAGCGTGCCTGGTCTTTGCAGGCCTGTCATACGCCTGGACCAGCCTTCGCCCCCAGACCCGCTTCTCACCGCTGCGCACACTTGGGCAAGCGTCACTCCTCGTCTATGTCGTGCATGTCGAGATGGTCTACGGCCGTCTCACCTGGTCGCTGCACCACCGCCTGCACCCCGTCGTCGTGACACTGCTCATCGTCGCACTGTCCGGCTTGATGGTGGCCCTGGCCTGGGTACGAGTCGAGATCGTCGGCAAGCGACGCTGGCCGTGGCGCAGCGGACCTAGGCGTGGCTAGCGCTTCATTCCTCGACTTGGGGCCCGCGCAACGGCTGGGCAGTCGATCGCCGGTCTGCTGTCGCGCTGTCTGACTTCGCTAGCGGCCGATTTCAAAGGCACCGATCGAGCGCGAAGCCGGACCTCGGCCCTTGCCTTCGAAGTCCACCTTGGGCACGGCCACAGCAACGCCCTTGCCATCAGTGAAGCTGGTGACGCCGCCTTCGCCGACCGACGTCGCCGTGGACTGCAGATGAAGATCGCCGGTCTGGCTGTTCACGAAGGTGGTGGCCGCCGTCAGAGTCACCTGGTTGTTCCCGCCGCTGAGCCCCCCGTCGTTGGTGCCCACGGCACTCATGCTGCCCGCTGGACGACAGCGCGACGCGATGTAGGTACCCGAGCTGAACATGTCGTTGAGGAACAAGCTGTTGACGACCGCGAGGGATCCCTTGGTGTCGTAGCTGCAGTCGACGGCCAGCGCCATCGCCGCCGACAAGAACTCAAGCTTGGCAAAGGTGGTGTTGACGATGTGGATCGACGGCTCAAGACCTGCGGTGTCGGTGAGCGTGATGCCGCCGTACTGCGTCGTGGCCTTGCCGTTGTCCCACAGCACACTGTTCAGCAGACGCAGCTGCGTCGAGTCCAAAAGCATCGCGGTGTCGTTGCGCGACAAGCCCGTGAAGGCAGCGCTGGGCCCTTTGCCTATCCAGGTCTGCTGGATATCCAGCTCGCAGCGCGGGGAGGAGCGAATCGCTGTCTGATTTCCCGACAGGATGGAGCGCAGGATGCTGACTTTGGTGGTGACTCCTGCCGGTACGCTGCTCGTGCTGTTGCAGTCAAGGCCGTACACCGAGTTGCTGAGGACAACACCTTCCAGCGTGATATGCGCCCCCCCGCTGACTGCGATCGCTGCCCCCGCCGAGGCCGATAGGCCAATCGATGGGGTTGAGGTGACCTGCGTGATGCTGGTATCGGCCAGCGGACCGATGACGTAGTAGCGCGGCAGGCCGGAGGGCAGCGTTGGCACCGTGACCTGCGACATGGTCGTCAAGCGGGTGATGCGGATGTACGGCTTGTTCGTGCTGACGGCGGTGCTCAGTACGTCTCGGAGCGAGCAGCCGCTGAGGCTACAGCTCGTATCGACCTCAGCGACCATCGAGGAATCGACACATGTGCCAGCCACTATCGGGGGGGAGAGCGTCGCGAAGGAGTCGTCCTTGGCGCAAACGCCGGGGCTGCACTCGCTGTGCAGCTGGCAGCCACGGCAGGTGTGCGTGCCGGTATCGCAGACTTTGCGGGTCGACTCTTTGCACTGGCTGTTGTCGCGGCAAGCCAGACAGACGCCAGCGATACAAACCGGAGCCGCAGGGTTCAGCGCCAGGCAGTCCCCATCGCCCTCGCAGGCCTTGCAGCGGCCGCTCTGGCACAGTGATTTCTCCGTCGGACACGCAGGCAAGCTGGGACCGCACTCCGCTTGGATGCACTTGCCAAAGGTCTGCCCGCTTTCGACCTGGCAGTACTGGCCTTCGTCACATTCAAAGCCGGTTTCATTCGCGCAGACGGTGGTGTTTCTTCGCTCACAGCACGAGAGCGGTGACACGGTAGCAATCAGGCCACATAGGAGCAGTA
>DAORCZ010000249.1:6322-9583 GCA_035345735.1 Pseudomonadota bacterium
CGCTCACAGCACGAGAGCGGTGACACGGTAGCAATCAGGCCACATAGGAGCAGTAAGCGCATAAGAATCCCTCAGACCGATTGTCGGCTGCGGCTTCTGCAACTGCAACTTTGAAGACACGCCCTGCCCGGCAACAGGCCAAAGCAAGCGCGTTGCGGGCTAGTCCTTGGACGTCGCTTCCGAGGCTGGGCCGGTCAGCGGGGGTTCCGGTGGTGGCCGCAGCGATGGTCCCGCCTTCCCGAGGATCAGCTTGCGCAGCGCAACCACCGGCAGAGCCCCCTGAGATAGCAAGCTGTCATGAAAAGCCGCCGGCGAATACTTGTCCCCCGCCTCCGCCCGAAAGTCTGCCCGCAGCTGCATCAGCTGCAGCCAACCCAGCGCCGCCAAGCCCGGAGTCGGATCGTAGGACAGGCGCTCAACTTCGCGACGCGCAACATACTCGTCGAGATAGCACTCCTCGACGAGAAAACGCACGCTGTCCTCGAGTCGGTTGTTGGTTGCGGTGGCACCGGGGGCACCGACGTGCAAGCGCAGCACGACCAGTAGTCGCCCCAAACGCAAGAGCTGAGCCCGCAGCGCCAGCACCTGCAGTCGATCACTGACGACGCCAGGCTGTGCCGACTCGACCGCCACCAGCTGCTCGGCATAGGCAGACCAGCCCTCCAAAAAGGCGGTGCTCTGGGTGCGCAGTCGCAGCGGGCCCAGCCCTTCCGACTGTCGCCGGAGCGCGGACAGCTGAGCGTAGTGCCCCGGCATGACCTCGTGTAGCGCAGTGAGCAGGAGCTGCGATCGGTTCAGCATGCGCAGGTGATCCGCAATCCGTTTCTTGTCCTTCCAGCTGGGGTCGACAGGATCGACGAATAGCTGGGCGGTCTGCGCCCCCCCTTTCTGCCCCGCCGGATGCCACCCCGGTGACCAGGGCAGCGGATCTAGGGGGGCGGGAGCCGACAGCTGCAGAAAGCCATAGCGATAGGCCGGCATCTCGACGACCTGGGGCCGGGCCACGTCGGTGGCGGGCGGAATCGAGAGCAGCTGGAGCGCGGCCGTCAACTCGTAAGCGCGCTCGATCGCAGCCTCTGTGGTCCGCAGCAGCTCCTCGGGACGCGGGTGGTCCTCTTCAATGGCGCGGACTACCTCCGCAGCAGCCCGGGCCGCGCCCGCCGCACTCGCGCCAAGTAGGCGACGATTGACTTCATCTAGCCGACGGTGAGCCTCGCGCTGTTCGGCATCGGCCACAGCTTGCAGGTCTTCGAGCGACACATCCAGCATCTCCAACGCGTGCAGCCGAGCCGAGAGGCGGTCACGGCCCAACACCCAGTCGCCCTTGCTACGCGGCAGCAAGTCGCGCGTCATCCACGCCCCCAGCTCGTCGAGCGCATGCTGGGCGCTCTCTCGCGCCTGGTTGACCTCTTCCATCAGCGTGGCGTCCGCCGGGCTGGGGCTCAGACTGCTGACGCTGATGTTGGCAAGCACTCTCGGCAGCACCAAGCCAACGAAGTCGCGGGTCATCTGCGACATCTCGATGGCCCGCTTGGTGACCACTTCGGGAGGATTCTTGAGGTTCCGCTGGGCCTCTCGACACAGAGCCGGGACAGCGCTGAGCCGCCCCCGCAGCGCGCGCAGCCCAGCGACAGACATCAAGCCAGGACCAAGCAGGCTATCGAGCCCGTAGGCCACCACGCTGCTGTAAAAGACCGGGTTGCGCTCGTGCGGCCGCAGCTCGATGAGCTCCTGACGCTTCGCCTCCAGGTGGGCCTGCAGCAGCTGCAGATCTCCGCGCAGACCGTCGCTCAGCTCTTCCTCATGACTGCGGCGCAACCGCGCCAAGCGATCCAGCGCGCTGTCAATCCGCGAGACCTCGCGGGCGATGTTCTCCAAGCGCAGGTCGTCCAGGCGATCGTCCGAGGTGTGGTCACCTAACCAGGTTGCGAGCGTCGGTGAAAACTGCAGCTCGGCATCTAGCTGTTCGGCGATCAGAGCCTGCAGCTCTCGCCGAACCCCCGCGTTGCCAGCCTGGCCGGTTAGGTCACCGTCAGGCGGAGCCGCGCTCCGCTTGGCACGGAAGCAGCCGGAGCACAGGAGCAGAGCCACCAACCCGCCGACCAGCCAGCGTGGCCCTAGCAGCACCCGCCGCCCACTGCGGTATGGCCGGGGAGCAGGGCACGCAGGCCCCTTATCAGGAGGAAGACGCAACGGAGCCACTACATCAGACTCAGTTGCACGCGCTGAAAATCGTTCCCGCCCCGTCCGTCCTGTACGACCAACCATACGTCGAGGACGCGTACATCCGCCGGAGCTGGTCGGCGCTCGCCATTTTCCCACTTCGTCTGCGGGTTTTTGTCGCCGGTGCGCTCTTCGTTGAAAGTGCCGTCGGTAGCAAACCAGCTGTAGCGCAAAAGCTCGACCTGGGGACCGCGACCGCTGTCGTCCAGCGGAACGTAGGTCTCGGCGGATCCTGCGTCGCTGCGCCCCATGAAATAAGTCGGTGCGCTGCGGCTCACCGGATAGCGCAGGCAGGCCGGCAGACTGCCGCTCGCCTCACCTGTCACATTCTCTGGTGGACAGGGCGTCAAAAGCTCACGGGTCGTCGCCCAGTCCTCCTGGCTGCCCGCCCGAATCCCTCCCTCGCCGAGCAGGCTGGGATTGCGATTCGCAGGCGGCTCTTCCATGCCCGGCAGCGTGATGATGACGCGTAGGAAGCTGAACGCGACCTCGCGATCTAGGGGACTCGCTGGATCGCCGCCCTCGGCCCGCACCTCGACGACCACCGGCAGCAGCAGCACCACTGGCTTTGTGGGCAGGGTGACCATTCCACCACCGCCGCTTCCCCCCCGCGGCGTCAGATAGACCTGCAAGAACAGGCTAAGGATCTGCTTGAGCGTCTCGGCAGGCAGGGTCAGGCTGGCATCCTTGCTCGGTGCCGGAGCCAGGGGAAGCAGCGAGGAGTTCTGCCGCGCTGGCGGGTCGCTCGGCCCGAGCTTCCGGCACGCCGAATCCAGCACGCCCGGACTAAACAGCGACAGCGGCCCCACACAGACAAACCAGTCATACAGTAGCGGTCGCGGGGCAGCCAGTCGTCGTCCCGGTCCCGTCGGAGCCGCCGCGAGCGCGGCGAGGCGCATCTCGGGCCGGCTGAAGGCCACATCGGGCTGCCCTCCCGCGCCGAAGGTGATGCGAGCCATAACGTCGGCCTCGCTGTTCGGGCTTGGGTCACCGAACCTGACACCGAGGACGCGTAGCTCACGGACAAGCGTATCGGGG
>DAORCZ010000250.1:0-9544 GCA_035345735.1 Pseudomonadota bacterium
GGTCGATCCGCCGTTTGCCGCCCCGCCGCCGATCGGCATGCCGCCGCGGGTTGCGCCGCCGTTTGGTGCCGCCGCGCCGCCGCCGGTTGCCGCACAGGCGGCAGCGCCCGCCGAGCCGGCGAAGTTTTCGATTCCGCCGGCCTACGGCAACAAGGCCTTCTTGCCCGTCGTGCCACCGCACATCTCGGAGCAGGTCGAGACCCGCGATGGCTCACGCGCCGTCGAAGTGGCCGCGCTGTTCGAAGACGCGGTCATGACCGTCAAGCACTTCGACAACCCGCAGTCGGGTCAGGTGTCGCCGGCCACCAAGGGCATCCTGGCGGTGGGCTTCGGCTCGCTGGCAGTGATGTTCCTGCTGTTCCTGCACAGCTACATCATCGTCTCCAAGGAAAAGGCCGAGCTCGAAGAGTGGGAGAAGCAGAACGCGGCGCTGGCGGCGATCGGTAAGGACAAAGAGAAGGCCGAGAAGCCGACGGTCAAGCGCGAGAGCCCGGCGAAAGACGTCGCGGCGTTTGGTCTTCTGGGCATCGGCGGTGTCGCCCTGCTCATGGGCCTTCTGCGCAAGGCGACCGAGGAGCGCGAGAACGAGTTCACCATCGGCAGCGATGCCAAGGCGACCTTCCAGCCGCCGGCCGGTGTCGATCTGCCGTCGCAGCGCTTCCCGCTGGTGCGCTCGAACGGCACCGACTATGAGGTCCTGCTGACCGCCAAGATGACCGGCGAGATGAAGCAGGGTGAGCGCACCGTGCCGCTGGCTGAGCTGATGGGCCAGGGCCGTCCGGCGAGCGATCTGCCCGGCGCGGTCGTGCTGTCGGTGCCGCAGGACTCGCGCATCAACATCCAGGTCGGTGAGA
Organism: Pseudomonadota bacterium; assembly: GCA_035345735.1. Lineage (GTDB taxonomy): Bacteria > Myxococcota_A > Polyangia > Palsa-1104 > JAEUJZ01 > JAEUJZ01. The sequence continues at coordinate 855 of DAORCZ010000250.1, forward strand.
ACACCTTCAACATCAACTCGGTGGCGAAGCCGCGCACGTACCCCGTGCCGTTCCACATCGACTGGCACACGCAGTCGTACACCATCGGCGTGTTCACTGGCGTGGCGCTGTTCATGGCCCTGATGTTCTCGGTGCCGCCCGATCCGAAGTCGCTGTCGCTCGACGCGTTCATGAACGATCAGCGCCTGGCGAAGTTCCTGGTGAAGCCGGAAGAGCAGAAGCCGGAAGAGATCCCGGACTGGCTGAAGAAGGCGAAGCAGGAGAACGAGAACGCCGGCGGTAAGCGCGCCAAAGAGACCGAAGGCAAGATGGGCAAGAAGGACTCGTCGGCGAAGAACAAGATCTTCGCAATCAAGGGTCCGCCGACCAACACCGATATCAAGATGGCGAAGGAAGCGGCGAAGGATGCCGCCAAGAACGCCGGTGTCCTCGGTGTCATCCGCTCGGGTATGGCCGGTAGCATGGCCTCCATCTTCGGTCGCGACTCGGCCCTCGGCCGCGATGCCGAAGACGCCATGGGTGGTCTTGTCGGTACGGAAGTCGGCGATGCCTACGGCGCCGGTGGCTTCGGCCTCGTCGGCAGCGGCCGCGGTGGTGGTGGCACGGGTGAAGGCACGATCGGCCTTGGCAACCTCGGCACCATCGGTCGTGGCTCGGGCGCTCCTGGCGGTGGCATGTACGGTGCCCGCGCTGGTGCCCTCAAGGCGCGCAAGGCCGGCGCTCCCGAAGTCGTGCCCGGTACCGCTGAGGTCCGCGGCTCGCTCGACAAGGAACTGATTCGCCGCATCATCCGTCGCCACCTGAACGAAGTGAAGTTCTGCTATGAGAAGGAACTCACCCGAAACCCGAACCTGCAGGGCCGCGTCATGGTGCAGTTCACCATCAGCCCGACGGGCTCTGTTGTGGCCAGCATCGTGCAGTCCTCGACCATGGGTAACCCGATTGTCGAGCAGTGCATCGCCGCCGCAGTCCGTCGCTGGGAGTTCCCCAAGCCGCAGGGTGGCATCGTCGTCGTCACCTATCCCTTCGTGCTGAAGTCGGCTGGCGAGTAAGCCGAAAAGGGCAGCCCCGGCTGCCCGGCTGCCGACCCTCTCTCTTCATCACCCCGCTCCTAGATCTTCCCCCGCCCTCCCTGAACTTCTCGAACCTGCGAGCGTGATATCCTGCCGCGGTGTCTGCCGCTGCGCCGTCTGCTGCGTCGCCTCAGGTGATTGAGCCGGGGGATCCGCCGACGTCGACACCGCTCCCGCTTTCGGCGCGGCGAGCTTGGCTTCTGCTGTACGTCCTAGGGATGGCGGCGGCGCTGCCGGTGTATCTGCTGCTGGCCACGCCGCGGTTTTCCACGCTCGCACGGGCCATCGCTTGGCTGGGCCTGGGGCTGTCGCTGCTGCCGCTTTTGTGGCTCTTGGCCAAGGCGGGGTCGCGACGCTGCACGGTGGTGGCGATTGGGCTGTGGGTGACGCTCTATCACCACCTGGCGGTTTTTCACGAGCGCACGCTCCTGCTTCGCTGGGGGGAGGCCCGGCTGTCCGATCGTGCCGTCGAGCTGGCGACGCTCCTAGCCGCGCTCGCGGTGCCGGCGATGTGGGCGGGCTGGAGTGCGGGGGCGGCGCTGTTTACCTCGCGCTGGCTGCCGCAGCCTCGCCTGCAGGTGGCGCCTGCCGTGCTGCGGGTGGCGGGGGCGGCGGTTGTGCTTTTGTGGCTCTTGGCTGATCTGCTGTGGCTGCGCGGAGAGCTGCCGAACGAACGCACCGCGGTGAGCCTCATTGCCTGGCTGACCCCGGGCGAGCTGGGCTTTGCTATGGTGCTGCTCCCAACGCTGCTCGACGAAAAAACGCGCGGTCTGGGGCGGTATCTGTTTTGGGGCCTCTTCGGATTGGCCGCCGTGGTGGCGCTGATGCGGGGCGTGCTGACGCCGCTCATCAAGCCGCTTTTGATCTATCTCCTCGGCTGGCTGTTCGCGCGACGGCAGCTTCGGCTGTGGCCGGTGATCGCGGCGCTTCTGGCCATCGTCCTGCTACAACCGGTCAAGGCCGAGTTTCGCGCTCGCGTCTGGGATCGCAGCACGCGCATGGAGCTGTGGCAGCGCGCCGAGCTGTTCCTGGATCTGACCGCGCAGCACTGGCTGGGCGACGGCCCTGGGCAGAGCCAGGACAAGGCACAGTCGCTGCAGGTCGCCGCAGCGCGCACCGCCGGAGCGCTGCAGCTTGCACACGCCATCGAGATGACGCCGGCCGCGGTCCCGCATCAGTGGGGGGCGACCTATGTCTACCTGCGCCATGCCTTCATTCCGCGCGTGTTCGACCCCGAAAAGCCGATAGCGCAGTGGGCCGACGTCTGGGCTGCGGTCATCTACGGCTACACGACGCCAGCCGGTACCGCGCACGTCATGGTCGGGCTGGGCCAGCTCCCCGAGAGCTACATCAACTTTGGCTTCTTCGGCGCGCTCTTGTTGTGGGCGTGCGTGGGCCTGCTGTGTCGCTTCATCGATGACCTGTTCGCGCATCCGCAGGCCGGCCTGGGGGCGCTGGTCTTGCACCTCTACTTCGTGCAAAACCTGACCACCACCCTCGAAGGATCGCTGGCCCAGTTCTGGGGCGGAGTGCCGCAGACCTTCTTGTTTTATGGCGCGATCATGGTGCTTCTGGGCAGCTTGACGGCGCGGCGCGGGGGGCGAGGTGTTGCGGCGACGGCGGTGGGCTGATGGATGCGCTACTCGCGGTCGCCGGCCAGGCTACGCTGTGGCTCGACGGGCCGACCGGGACGCAGCTTGAGGCCGGGGGTTTCGTCCTCCATCCCAGGCTGTGGACGGCGATGGCGGCCGAGACGGCACCGACGCTGCTTGCCGAGGTGCATCGCAGCTACCTGCAGGCCGGCGCGCAAGCGATCACCGCCAATACGTTTCGCACCACGGCCTATGCCGCGGCTGCGGCAGGCGTATCGATGACGCAAGCTCGACGCTGGACCGCCGATTCAGTCGCCATCGCGCGCCGCGTGGTGGCTGAGTTTTCGATGCCACGCTGGGTCTTGGGCAGCCTCGCACCGCTGGCTGACTGCTATCGACCCGAGGCGACTCCGGACGACACGATCGTCGAGCGCGAGCACGCGCGGACCGCGGACTGGCTGCTGGAAGCGGGCTGCGACGGCCTGCTACTAGAGACCCAGGGCTGCGGACGCGAGGTGCGCTTGGCGCTGGCTGCCGTCCGGCGCAGCTACCGCGGTCCGCTGCTGGTGAGCTTGCTGTCCGACGAGAGCGGGGAGCGTCTACTGGATGGCAGCGATCTGCAAGCCACCGCACGGGTCTGCGCCGAGCTGGGGGCGAGCGCGCTGCTCATCAACTGTGCCCATGCTGAGGTCACGCTGTCGGCGCTTTCGCAGCTGCGGGTAGCCGTCGAGGCCACTGTGCCTGGGCTGCCATTTGGGGCCTATCCCAACGCCGACCGAATGGTCTGTCACGACGGGCAGCGCGTCTTTACCCCCGACGACGAGCGGCAGACGCGTCTCGTCGAGCGAATGCAGCAGATCAGGGGGGCCGGCGCTTCGATCCTGGGCCTGTGCTGCGGCTTTGGGCCCGCGGATCTGCAAGCCGTGATCGACTGCCTGGAGCCTCGGAGAAGTGGTATTCAGGGCTTCCGATCATGATCGAAGTACATGGGCTGACGGCTGGCTATCGACACGGCCGTCCGGTGCTCAGCGACGTGTCGTTCCAGGCCGCGCGCGGTGAAGTGGTGGGTCTGCTGGGGGCCAATGGCGCCGGCAAGACCACGCTCTTGCGCGTCCTTTCTGGCCTGCTGCATCCAGAGGCGGGTCGGGTGCGCATCGCCGGCTTCGACGTGACCGGTCAGCGGCTGGCGGCGCAGCGCTCGCTGGCCTATCTGCCCGAGTCGGCGGCGCTCGATGGCGAGTTCCGCGTCGAGGAGTATCTGGCCAGCCGGGCCGCGCTCAAAGGCCTGCGCTCAGCCAGCCGAGCAGCGCGCACGGCCGAAGTGCTCGTTCAGGTGGGGCTCGCTGACTCGGGGCGTCGGCTGATTGCTCAGCTCTCGAAGGGCTATCGTCAGCGACTGGGGCTGGCGGATGCGCTGCTTGCTGACCCGAGCGTGCTCCTTCTCGACGAACCCACCGACGGACTCGATCCCGCTCAGCGGGCCGAGACGCTACAGCTGATCGCCAGCTTGGGCCAAAACCACACGGTGCTGTTATCGACGCACATCCTGCCCGAGGCCGAGGCGATCTGTCAGCGGGTCCTGATTTTGGAAGCCGGCCGGGTAAGCGGCTTTGGCCCGCCGCGCGCACTGGCGGCTGCGCAGGTCGCCGCCCCCGCGATTGTGGTGCGTTGTCGCGGTGAGCGTGCGGCGCTTCTGGCTGCTCTCAATGCCGTTCCCGGTGTGGCTGACGTCGTCGTCACGTCCGAGCCATCGACTGACGCGGCCGCGCTTGAGAATGCGCAGGCCACGACCAGCCCCGATGCTCCCTGGACCCTGACCGTTGCGCTCACCACCGAGCACGCGCCCCAGACCGCCGATCGTCTTGCGCGGGCGGTGCTACAGGTCGGTGAGCTCTGCGCGCTGACGCCGCAGCACACCAAGCTTGAGACCCTGTTTCGTCACCTCAGCCGGCCAGTCGCGTAGCTGTCCCCAACGACCTCAGCGGAGTCTGCCTGGGCCCTGCGGATGTCCCGCGCAGAAGCGCACCGGATGCGCTTAAGATGCGCCATGCAAAATCCTCTGGTGTCTGATCGCGATGTCGATTTCCTGCTCTACGAGGTGTTCGACGCGCCGTCGCTGTGCGCCCTTCCTACGTTCGCCGATCACGAGCGAGCCACGTTCGATCTGGTGCTGCAGAACAGCCGCCGCTTTGCGCGCGAGGTGCTGTTTCCAACCTACAAGCCGATGGATGCCGAGCCGCCGCACGTCGAAAACGGCCGCATCGTCCTCCATCCGCTGTGGAACAAGATCTACCCGCAGCTGATCGGGCTCGATCTGATCGCCGCCAGTCGGCCGTACGCCGCCGGGGGGCAGCAGCTTCCCCTGCTGGTCACGACGCTAGCGTCGACGTACATCATGGCCGGCAACCTCGTCGCAGCCGGCATGATTGGCCTCACCGCCGGGGCGGCTCACCTCATCGAAGCCTTCGGCAACGAGACCCTCAAGCGCGAGTTTATGGCCCGCATGTATCGCGGCGAATGGACCGGCACCATGGCCCTGACCGAGCCGCAGGCCGGCAGCAGCCTCGCCGACATCAAGTCGCGCGCCACGCCGACGGCCGATGGGCACTATCTGATCCAGGGCTCCAAGATCTTCATCTCAGCCGGGGATCATCAGCTCACGGACAACATCGTGCACATGACGCTGGCCCGCATCGATGGCGCTCCCGCCGGCATCAAGGGCATCTCGCTGTTCGCCGTGCCGGCCCGTCGGCAGGTTGGCGACGCCCTGGTCGATAACGACGTGACGGTAGCGGGCATGATCCACAAGATCGGCTGGCGCGGCGGTCCCAGCCTGGCCCTCAACTACGGCGAGCGGGGCGATTGTCATGGCTGGTTGGTCGGCGAGCCGGGGCGTGGCCTGGCCTGCATGTTCCAGATGATGAACGAAGCCCGCTTGATGGTCGGCGCCAACGGCGTCTCCACGGCCTCCGTCGCCTACCACCAGGCTGTGATCTACGCCCGCGAGCGCACCCAAGGGCGTCCACCCGCCGCCAAGGCCGACACCAGCCGACCACCGGTACCGATCATCGAACATGCCGACGTGCGGCGCATGCTGCTGCGTCAGAAAGCGATCGTCGAAGGCGGCCTGTCGCTGCTGGCCGTCACCGCGCTCAACAGCGATCTGTCGCACTACGCCACCAGCGCCGAGGAACGTCGTCGCGCCGGGCTGCTGCTGGATCTGTTGACGCCGATCACCAAGACCTTCCCTGCGGAGCGCGGCTTTGAGGCCAACGCGCTCGCGCTGCAAGTCCACGGCGGCTACGGCTACAGCAGCGAGTTTCTGCCCGAGGCTTGGCTTCGCGATCAGAAACTGAACACGATCCACGAGGGCACCACCGGCATTCAGGGCCTCGATCTGCTAGGCCGTAAGGTGGTGCAAGAAGGCGGTGCGGCGCTGTCGATCTTGGCCGGCGAGATCGAAACCACGGTCAAAGACGCCGAGGCGCAGGGTCTGTTTCCGACGGCATGTACGTCGCTGCGGCAAGCGATCGGTCAGATCGGCGAGCTGACGATGTACTTGGCGCAAAAAGGCCTGATGGGCGATGTCGAAGGCATGCTGCTGCACAGCGCGGACTATCTTGAACTGATGTCGATCGTCGTCATCAGCTGGCTGTGGCTGCGGCAGGCCGTGGTGGCCGGACAGGCGCTGGGCAGCGGTAAGGACGCCGACTTCTATCAGGGCAAGCTGTGCACCGCACAGTACTGGCTAGCGACGGAGCTACCGCGCGTGCCGCAGCTTGTTGAGCTGTGTCGGCAGGGTGAAGACTCCTACGCCAAGATGCAGCCGGCTTGGTTCTAGCGAAAGCGCCGGCCAGCGCGCGGTGAGCGGAAAGGGAGCGCTGACCCTCCGCACCACCGCCTGGCCTGGACAACAGAGCGACGATGCGACTTCCCCGACAGACCGCGCAGACGACCGAGGACAGCACCGGCTTGCGGCACTACCTCACGCCGCAGGGCCTCCTGCCAAGTGTGACCAGCATCCTCAGCCGGACCTCGGCGTGGGCCGGGCAGGGGGCCTCGCCGGCCGCCATGGCGGCGCGGGCTCGCGGGCGGCTGTTTCATGCCGAGATGCAGGCCCGCTTAGAGCAAGGCGAGGAGGGCCAGTCGCCCTATTTCTCGTCGCTGTCGTCGTTTTGGCCGCGCCTTGGCGAGATCTGGCTGGTCGAAGGCCCGCTCTGGCACTCGCAAGGCTTCGCCGGCACCGTCGATTGCGTCGCCGAAGTCGACGGCGTACTGAGCGTCATCGACTGGAAGACCACCGATGAGCCGCGCGCGCCCGAGAGCGTCATCGATCCGCACCTGCAGGTGGCCGCGTACCGCGCCGCGCTGCGCGAGATCTACGGCTTGGATGTGCCGCAGACGCTGATCGTCTTCGCTCCTGCCGTCGGTGATGCGCAGGTCATGCCGGCCGATGATCCCGATGCGCGCTACGCCGACTTCCTGGCTCGCCTGCTGCGCTTTCGCCAGAAGTTCGCGATGCCAGCGCAACCTCGCGCGGTCAGTCGGGGGCGCTCCGTCGGGGTGGGCAGCCGCAGCCGCAACTAGCCGCACAGCGCGCGGAATTCCGGTGGCACTGGGATGCTGCGAATGCGGCCGGTCTGCGGGTCGCGGCAGGCAAACACGCGGCGCTCTTCGCCGACGGCCAGAAGCTCGCCATCGCGCTTGAGCTCGTGGGTTTGACAGAAGACCTTGGCTTCCCAGCTGCTGATGTGGGTGTGGACCTCGACGTGATCGCCGTAGGTCGTGGGCTTGATGAAGCGCGACTGCGCTTCGACGAGCGGGACGCCGATGATGCCGTGCGTCTTTTCCGTCTCACGCCAGGGCGGCAGGCCACAGCAGTCGAAGAAGTGCCGCGAGGCCGCGTCGTACCAGCGAAAAAAGTTGGGATAGAACGCGATACCGGCTGGGTCGCAGTCGCCGAAGTGGACTTGGAAGCGGAAGATCTCTATTCGCGGCATCGTCGAGGAGCCCTCGCTGGGCGGCTCCCTTTACCATGGCCGCCGATCGGGGGTCAACGCGGGCTCGATGCGGCAGGCAGTGAGAGGCGGAAGCAGGTGATCGGTGGGCCGGGCGTCAAAAGCTCGATCCGGCCGTGATGCTGCTCGGCCACTGCAGCGACGATGGCGAGGCCAAGGCCACTCCCCCCGCTGTCGCGACGCGTTGTCACGAAGCGCTCGAACAGCCGCTCGGAGACGCTGGGTTCGATGCCGCGGCCGTGGTTTTTCACCTCGATGTACAGCAGGTCGCCGGCCGCTTGCAGCGTCACGCAGATCGCCGGCTGCCCATCGGGGGGCGTGCTGGCAAAGGCCAGCGCATTGTCGATTAGGTTGTCGATTGCTCGACGCAGCCAGACGGCATCGCCGCGCGTCATCAGGCCCGTCCGGCTGCCCAGCCCACCTCGCGGCGGGCTTGCACTCGGCGCGTCCAAGATCAACGAGAGCTGCTTCTGGGCTGCGCGATGGCTATGGGCCTCGACCGCCTGCTCCGCGACGGCCAGTAGGTCCACCGGTTCATCGGCTACCCCGCGAGCCTGCAGGCGAGTGAGGGCCAGGAGGTTTTGCACGATGCTCTGCAAGCGCTCGGCCGCCTCTAAGATGCGCTCAACGAAGCGCTCGGCGGTGGCTGGCTCCTCCAGCGCACCGTCGCGCAGCACCTCGCCAGCGGCGCGGATGGCAGCGACTGGGTTTTTTAGTTCGTGACCCAGATCAACAGCCAGCCGCTCGGCCAAGTGGTGGCCTTCTAGCTCGCGACGCATCGACTCCAGCGCTTCGGTCAGGGTGCGCACCTCGCGGCCAAAGGGCCGGGGGAGGGCGACGTGCCGCTCGCCCTTCGCAATGCGCGAGGCCGCCTGCGTCAGTCGCTCGATCGGCTTGGCGATGGCGCGTCCGATCAGGGCCGCTGCCAGCGCCGTCATCACGATAAGCAAGAGCGACAGAGTCGCGGCTCCCGCAGCCGCTTCGCGCAGCGTCCGCGACAAGAGCTC
>DAORCZ010000251.1:0-5559 GCA_035345735.1 Pseudomonadota bacterium
GCCGGTCTAAAGCAGGCCGAGGTAGGCGACAAACCCCAGCGATGCGCTGGGCTTCACATAGTGAAAGAAGGGATCGCTCGACGAGTTGTAAAGCAGGCTGCCCGCGAGGTAGCTCGACAGCCAGGGATTGACCGACAGCAGCAGATTGACATCGCTCCACAGCGCGAAATCGACCCGCGAGCTGTCAAAGACGCGGTGTAAAAGGGTGCTGCTCAGCGACAGCTCCAAGCGCGAGTGCAGGCTGGCTCGCAGCCAGGCCAGCGGGCCGTGCGCCCAGGCGCGAAAGTCCTGATCGCCGACGTCTCCCGGGGTCTGCGTCTGTTCGCGCAGGCCCTGATAACCCAGCCCAAAGCTCACCGGCTGCGGCGACAGACCGTAGCTGAGCTCCGCCTGCAGGCTCTGTGACAGCCCGGAAAGCGCTGCGAAATCGACCTTGTGGTAGTCGCGATAGTGCGCCTCATACGTCCCGCTAAGGCCCCACTTCTGGTGCAGGCGTCGCCGATACTGCACGCGTCCCGCACCGTCGACAAATAGGAACCCGCCCCCCAGCACCGCGACATTGAGCGTGGCCTGCAAGCGCAGTCGATGCACGGCCGTCAGGTGATGAAACTGCACCCAGGTCGAGTTGAGCAGCAGGTTGTACTCGCTTAACCGAAACTGCTGTCGATACGAGATCGTATTGCCCAAAAGCAGGCCACTGCGTAGCGGGCGCAGGCCGATGCTGAACAGCGATAGCAGGTCGCCATCCAGGCTGGCCTGCGAGTCGCGCTGCCAGGCGGGAAGCGGCGGCACATCGACGTAAAGCGGCGTCAGCGGCACGTTGCCATCAAGCTCGGGCGCGATAAGCAGCGTGAAGTACAGGCGATGCGGGCGCCGCTTCTGCAGCAGCCGTTCGGCCGAGTCACGCAGCGACAGCGAGCCGGTGGCCTGACTGAGCTCGCGCTGGGCCTGATCGGTGGCGCCGGCATCGCTCAGCACCTGCCCCAGGAACAGCCGCGCCTGCGCCCGCGTCTCGGGGTCGCTCGACTCGGCCGCGCTCTGCAGTTCCAGCTCGGCCTGATCCAGCTGTCCCAAACGGTACGCGCTGATGCCCAAGAGCAGCAGGGCATCGTGGAAACGCGGATCGCCCGGTGCGAGCAGCTTGTGGGCCCGCTGTAAGTGCCCGCGGGCCGCGGCATAGTCTCGCTGCTTGAGCAGGGCGAGCGCCCCCTCGATCAGCGCGTCGGCGGTCGCCGCCCGGTCTGGCACAGCCCCTGCATCGCTTGTCGCTAGCGCGGTCGATGCAAGGCCGCTCCGTGGCACGCAGAGCAGAGCCAGTCCCCCCAAAAGCGGCAAAGCGATGCGGGGGGCCAGCATGTACCAAATGGTACATGCCCGTGTCCGCGGGCCTGAAATATAATGAGGTTAGGGTTGCCATGTCGTACTCACCGCAGAGGCTTCTAGGGCTCGCCTGCGCCGTATGCCTGCTAGGCTCGGCGCCGACAGCGCGCGCGCAGGATGCGCAGCCGGCCATCGCCGCCATGCGCGAAGCCGCCGAGGAGCAGGCTGATCTCGATCCCGGGCCCGCGAGTGCCGACAGCACCCACACGCGGCCGGTGGCCCCACGCACAGGACGAGCCGCCGAGGGCGCAGCGGGTGCCCCCGTCGTGGCCAGCAGCGCCCCCAAGAGCACGGCGGAGCAGCTGCACCAGGCCATGCGCTCGATCGCGCGGGAAGAGGTCGCGCGCGATCTGGCGCTCGCAGAAGCCGCCTCGCGGGGTGCTGCCGCAGGCCCGCGACGTGCATCCGGAGGCCGCGCCCACCCGTCGGAGAATGAAGCCGACGCCCGTGATCAGGCTCGCGGCACGGCGGTGCAAGCCCAGATCGCCAAAGCCGTGGGGACGCAGCGCAGCCTAGAAGCCCGCGGCAACGGCAATGCCTACGGGACCGTCGGTGGCAACAGCAACGGAAACGGCAATGGTCGCTCGGCCCTGAGCAGCCCCGGCGTCAGCCCGCCGCAGGCTCCCGGACGAGGCCGATAGCAGAGCCCCCATGCGCGCGGCCCTCTCGCTACTCCCCTTGATCGGACTGTGCTGCTCGCTCAGCGCGCGGCCAGCAGAGGCGCAGTCGATCCAGTCGCGCAGTAGCGAGCCCGGCAAGACCGCGGTCGGGACCGGCGCCCCCGAAAAGAGCGCGCTCACCCAGCTCCAGCTTCTTGAAGGCGTGCGCCTGTTTCGCGCTGAGCAGTACGACGAAGCGCTGCGCGTCTTCCAGCAGATCGACGCCGAGCAACAGCCGGTGGACATCGGCTTTTATCTCGGCATGGCCTTGCACAAGCTCGGCCGACATCTGCCCGCGCTGGTCGCCTTCCGCAGCGCCGCCCGCAGTGGCCTGCATGAGCCCGTGGCCGACTACTACTCGGCGGTGAGCTGCTATCGCCTGGGGATGCTGAGCCGGGCCCGCCTGGGCTTCGCAGCGCTCGTCGAGCCCGCCTCGGCTGGGGCGGCGCCAGGGCTGCCGCTGGGCCCCCGCCTGCAGGAAGGGGCGCGCCGCTTCCTGGCCGCGTTACCCCCGCGTGGCAACGAAGCGAGCAGCCCAGGCGGCAGCAGCGCAGGCCAGCGCTGCGAGCAGGCGCAGAAAAACAGTGAGCGCCTGCTTCTGGCCGAAGATCTCGACGGGGCCCTGGAGTGGCTGGAAGAAGGGGTGCGGGCGATGCAAGAGATCGCCGACAAGCCCGAGCAGGGAAGCCGCCAAAGTGAGCTCCAGCGGCTGTGGTCGCGGCTGCGGGCCCCGCTTTCGGCTCGCTCTCCCCGGGCCGACCTTGCGACCCTCGATCGATTACTGGGTAACTAGGTCCGCCAAGAGCCCGTGATCACCATGAAACCGACCGCGATGAGACCGCAGGCCACGGCGTGGCTCCTGCTCTTGGTCATCGCCATCCTGCTCATCAGCGCGGCGATCAGCGTGCGCTGGCTGTACGTCGGCCTGCAGGCCGTCAACGCCACGACCGAGGGCCGCCTGCGCGCCATCGGGCAGACCGCGGCGCAGGCCCTATCGCGGGGCGCCGGGGCGGAGCTGCTGCCAGCCATCAGTCGGGAGAACGAGCTCGAAGCGGCCTATCTTCTCGACGCCAACCTGCGCCCAGCGCCCGTCGGTGGTGCTGGTGGCGGCGGGCTCTCCATCAGCCTGCTGCGCATCGATCCCGATCGCGCCATGCGCGCCCTCGCCGGCCAGAACAACATCGGACCCGCCTACGGCCTGGAAGACGCCAGTCGCCCCAGCGAATCGGTCAGCGTCCTGGCCGGCTACTTCCGCGTGCCGGGAGAGCCCGCGCGGCTCTTGGTCCTGGAAGCCGGGAGCGCCTTTTCGGCCCTACCCACGCGCCTGCGGGCCAGTGCGCTCTCGTCCGGCGTGACGGTGATTGCGCTGGCCGCGCTGTGCGTGCTCTTGGTGCTGTTTGGGCTGCGGGCGGCGCGACGCGAACAGCTGCTGCGGGCGGAAGCGGCGCGCGGACAGGCGGTGCGCGAGCTAGCGGCGATGGTCGCCCACGAGCTGCGCAATCCACTGGGCACCATCCGGGCCGGCGCCGAGCTGCTGCGCGAGCAAGCCGCGGATCCCGAGCTGGTGCGCGACATCCTCGACGAGGTGCGGCGACTCAACGACCTGACGACGCAGTTTCTAAACTTCGCGCGCGAGGCCCCGCTGAGCCTGGCCGAGATCGATCTGTCCGAGCTGTGTGCCGAGCTGTGCACCCACCTGCGGCGGCAGCATGCGCAGAGCCCGACCTTGCGCATCCACAACTCGACGCAGCAGCCGGTGCGCGTGCTGGCCGATCGCGATCGCCTGCGGCAGGTGCTGCTGAACCTGACCCAGAACGCCGTGCAGGCGATGGACGAAAAAGGCGAAGTGCGCATCGCCGCCAAGCCGCTGCCCGACGGAGGAGCCGAGCTGCAGGTCGAAGACAGCGGGCCGGGGATCAGCGAAGAGCAGCTGCGCGTGCTGTTCATGCCGTTCCGCACCACCAAGCCGACCGGCACCGGGCTCGGACTCGTCGTCTGTCGCCGCATCGTCGAGCAGCACGGTGGCAGCATCAGCGTCGCGACCGCGGCGGCGCGCCCCCCCCGTCCCGACCAGGCGAAGACCGGGGCCTGCTTCCTGATTCGCCTGCCCGCCCAGCCCCCCAGCCGGGACGAGGGCGCCGCAGCGAGCAGCGCCTAACTTTCTCAATCGGTGAGCAGCCATGGCCCACATCCTTCTCTGTGACGATGAACCAAAGCTCAGCCGCATGCTCAGCGCGGCCCTGACCGCCGCCGGCTACAGCGTGCAGCGCGCCGCCAGCGGACACGAAGCGCTCAAGCGTGCCGAAAGCGACAGCCCCGATGTCGTCGTCACCGACCTGCGGCTGCCCGACCTCGACGGCTTGGAAGTGCTCAAGCGCGTCCGCGAAGGCCAAAACCCGCCCGACGTCATCGTCATCACCGCCTACGCCACGACGGAGACCGCGATCGAGGCGATGCGGCTAGGCGCGCATGACTACTTAATCAAGCCCTTCTCGATCGATGAACTACGTATCAAGATCGCCCGGCTGCTTTCTCGACGGGCGCTGCAGGAGCAGAACGGCCAGCTGCGGGCCCAGCTCAGCCAGATTCAGGGCGCCGAGAACCTGATTGGCACGTCCGCTCGCATGCGCGAGGTCTTCGAGCAGCTCAGCCAAGTGGCGACGACCGACTCGACGGTGCTCTTGCTGGGCGAGAGCGGCACCGGCAAGACCGTGCTGGCGCGGGCCCTGCATCATCAGTCGCGACGCCACGGAAGCCCGCTGTGCGAGGTGCACTGCGCCGCCCTGCCCGAGACGCTGCTCGAAAGTGAGCTGTTCGGTCACGAGCGTGGCGCCTTCACCGGCGCTGTCGATCAGCGCATCGGCCATGTCGAGCGCGCCGATCGCGGCACGCTGTTTCTCGACGAGATCGGCGAGCTACCGGCCTCGATCCAGGTGAAGCTCTTGCGCTTCTTGCAGGACCGCAAGTTCTTCCGGGTCGGCGGCACGCAGGTGCGCTCCGTCGATGTGCGCTTCGTCTGCGCCAGCAATCGCGATCTTGCGCAGGCCGTGCGCGACCGCAGCCTGCGTGAAGACTTCTTCTATCGCATCAACGTCTTTCCCATCGTCGTCCCCCCGCTGCGCGAGCGCAGCGACGACATCCCCGCCCTGGTCAGCAGCTTCGTGGCCCGACGACACCGCGGCGCCGAGGTCGCGCCCGATGCCATGGAGCTTCTGACCCGCTACCCCTGGCCGGGCAACGTGCGCGAGCTGGAAAACGTCCTTGAGCGCGCGCTGATCCTGGCCGGCGGGAGCTGCCAGCAGAGCCCCGGCGAGCGCGGTCGCAGCGACGGTTCCGGGGTGGTCGTTCGGCTGCCGCACCTGCCGCGCGCGCTGAGCGAACAGGCGCGTCAGGTCCTGCCCAGCAACCTGTTTCAGCCTGGCTTTTCCATCGACAACCTGGAGCGCGAGCTGATCCACGAAGCCCTGGCCCGCGCCACCGGCAACAAGACCGAAGCCGCCAAGCTCCTCGGCATCACCCG
>DAORCZ010000251.1:5659-9530 GCA_035345735.1 Pseudomonadota bacterium
TGGCCGACAACGCCAGCTGCGTCAATCACACCGACTGCTGCTCTGGCACCTGCGACCCCGGCACCAACACCTGCTTGACCGTGGCGATGTCCTGTCAGAACTTCGGGGCCGCCTGTACCGCCGGCGGCGACTGCTGTTCGGGCATCTGCGACTCGGTGCTCAAGACCTGTGGTCAGGCCTGCTTGCCGCAGGCTGCGACCTGCGCGATGAACGCTGACTGCTGCTCTGGCACCTGCGATACCGCGACCAAGAAGTGCACGCAGCCCATCGCCTGCAAGGGCACCGGCTCGGCCTGCACCACTGGCTCAGAGTGCTGCGGCCTCAGCTGTGTCGGCAACCTCTGCGGCTCGACCTGTCTCTCGGACGGCACCACCTGCACCGCCGCCGGCGCCTGCTGCAGCGGCATCTGCAGCGGCACGCCGATGGCCTGTCAGCCGATCAACCCCGGCTCGGGCTGCAAGTCCTCGGGCAATGACTGCACGATGAACAGTCAGTGCTGCTCTGGGCTGTGCTCGGGCAACAAGTGCGCGACCAGCTCTTCGTTCTGCCGTCAGCTGAACGACATCTGCACCCAGAACTCGGACTGCTGCCAGCAGAACTGCGTCAAGACCGGCACCAACACCAACGGCACCTGCCAGGCCCTGCCGGTCAGCGGCGCTGGTGGCTGCTCGGTGGCTGGCACGCTGTGCTCGACGTGCACCTGCTGCAGCGCGCTGTGCTTGGGCTTCGCCGGCGGTCCCACCAAGGTCTGCCAGAATCCGCAGGGCTGCCACCCTACGGGAGACCTGTGCACCAAGGACAGCGACTGCTGCGGTTACGCCGGCAGCGGCCTGCCGGGTGATGGTCAGGCCGAGTGCAAGAAGGCGGTCGGTTACGCCATCGGCGTCTGCACCAAGCCGACGGGCTGCAACCCGCAGGGCAACATCTGCAAGTACACCGGCACCGTGAATGCTTGCGGCATCGCGCGCAACAACTGCTGCAGCGCCGGTCCCGGCGCCGCTTGCAAGCTCGACACCCAGGGCGTGCCGCGCTGCTACGGCGGCGGTATGTGCCGCATGTCGGGTCAGACCTGCTCGAACTCGTCCGACTGCTGCAACAACCTGGCCTGCATCCCCGACGCCATGGGCATCCTCAAGTGCGGCAACATGGGCATGAAGTGCTCGCCGGCGGGTGGCGCCTGCAGCGTCTCGGCTGACTGCTGCGATATCGGCTACAGCTGCGTCACGGCGCCGGGCTCGGTCCAGGGCGTCTGCACTCCGCCCAGCTCGCCGGCTGACGGTGGCGCCGATGGGGGTCGCGATGGCGGCGCGCTCTGCGCCCAGTACGGTCAGGGCTGCACGGTGGGTGGCACGCCATGCTGCAACAGCGTGCAGTGCAGCAAGCCCGGTGGCTTCGGTGATCCCTGCGCCGCTGGTGACACCGGCTGCACCTGCTACCAGGTCCAGCCGTAGCCGCGTGTCGGTTCGCGCCCAGCCCGTCCCCTGCCCCTCTCCCGGCGCGCCGACGGCACCCTGTGCTGCCGCGGCGCGTCGGTCCAGCCGCGAGATCTCAGCCCGACCGCCGTACCCGCCCGCCCCGCTGGGCACGCTCTGCCCAGCCGGGTGGCGGACCCAGTGACGAGTTCCCTTGCTTGCTTGCGTCCCGCAACGCGCCCTTGAACTGAAAGGAGAGCCTATGTCCGCAAAAGTTTCTGCCAAAGCCTCCGC
The DNA here is from genome assembly GCA_035345735.1 of Pseudomonadota bacterium. Taxonomy (GTDB): domain Bacteria; phylum Myxococcota_A; class Polyangia; order Palsa-1104; family JAEUJZ01; genus JAEUJZ01. The sequence goes on from DAORCZ010000251.1 coordinate 7,366, forward strand.
CGCCTCGCGGCTGCCGCTGACTTCGTACCTTGTGGTTTCGGCCCTGGCACTGCCGCTTTCGATGATCGCCAGCTGCTCATCCGGCACCGTGGGGCCTGATCCCTACGTCGGCGAGTTCATGCCGGTCAACGTCCCTGGCTGCACCGGCAAGTGCGCCGTTCGCACCGACTGCCCCGTCGAGCTCGGCGGCAACATGAAGCTGCGCGGCACGGTCAACATCCCGGCCGGCAACCTGCCGGTCTACAACGCCCGCGTCTACATCCCGCAAGATGTCATGCCCGGCAAGCCCAACACCGGGCCCAGCTGCGATCGCTGCAGCAATACCTTTGTCGCCACCACCTTCACCTCGACCCGCCCCGATGGCTCGTTCGAGCTCACCGATGTGCCGGCTGGCGAAAACATCCCGCTCGTGATCAGCGTTGGCAAGTGGCAGCGCATCATCACCCTGCCCAAGGTCGAGCCCTGCGGTTCGATGAACCTGGATCCCGACACCACGCGCCTGCCGCGCAATCAGAGCGAAGGCAACATTCCCAAGATCGCACTCACCACCGGCGGCGCCGACGCCATGGAGTGCCTGCTGCGCAAGAGCAAGCTCGGCATCGACGACTCGGAGTTCACGCTGCCCGACGGCACCGGCCGGGTCAACCTGTACGCCGGTGGCGGCTACACCAACATGAGCGGCGTCGCGCAGCCCGCAAGCTCGAAGTTTGCCGCCGGTCACAACGGGGCCGCCGCTGCCGTCAATCTGCCCACCGCCAACCCCTGGTGGGACACCGCCGCCAACTGGGACAAGTATGACGTCGTCGTGATGTCCTGCGAGGGCGTCCCCGGCGCCAGCACCAAGAGCACGATGGCCAAGACCGCGCTCAAGAGCTACCTCGACAAGGGCGGCCGCGTGTTCGCCTCGCACTATCACTCGGAGTGGCTGCGCCTGGGCGTAAACCCGCTCAACACCGTCGCCACCTTCGCCCCCAACCTGACCGGTCCCGATCCCGGCGAGGCGACCATCGACGAGACCTTCGACAAGGGCAAGGCGCTGTCCGACTGGCTGCTGCTTCCCAACGTCGCGGCCAGCACCACGCGCGGCCTGATCCCGATCACCCAGGCGCGCTACAGCGTCCAGTCGATCGCCGCTGCTGCCCCGACGCTGGCCCGTAGCTGGGCCTACTACAAGCCGGCCAGCGGCCCCAACATCACGCAGTACTTTTCGTTCGATGCCCCGGTCGGCGCGGATCCCAAGACGCAGTGCGGCCAGATGGTGTTCAGCGACCTCCACGTCTCGGCCGGACTCGACGGCGCGACGGAGGACTCGGCCGGTCCCGACTTCCCCAGCGGTTGCCGCTCGGGATCACTGTCGCCGCAAGAGAAGGCGCTGATCTTCATGCTCTTTGACCTCAGCAACTGCCTGTCGAACCCGATTGGCTAAGGAGTCAGACTCATGCAACGTTCCCTCACTTCCCTCGGGCTCGCCGCCAGCGCACTCGTCAGCGTCCTTGCCGTCGGCTGCGGCTCGGGCGTGGCCTCCGACGAGCAGGCACGGCGGGCCTACGTCGGGCTTGATGTCGCCATCGACAAAGCCATCAACCTGGGCTTTGACGGCTTCAACGCCGCCAGCAGCGCCAACATCCCAGCGCAGATGACCGCCGGCACCGCCGCCGGAACGCTGAAGGTCACCGGCCAGGTCGACCAGGGTGCATCGGCCAACAAGGGCATGCGCCTGATCACCGAGTTCACCGGCTACAGCGACGACACCAAGCTGTTCTACAAGACCGTCACCGGCAAGACGCAAGAGCTCAACATGCAGCTCAAAGGCATCCCCACCGGCACGCTCGACGGCGACGCCAACTGGACGCTGGACATGACCGGCGAGCTAGCCGGTCAGATCACCCTGAAGATCGTCTTTTCCGGCACGCTGCAGTCCGGCCCCAACAGCACCGTCATCCGCAAGCCCGGCACCACCCACATCACCGGCACCTGCACCTCCGGCCCCGGCATCTACAACATCGACGTCACCCGCTAACCAGCTCTCCCCACAACAAATCCCCGCCCAATTCATCCGCAGCCCATCCCGCAAAAACAGCCCGTAAGGCTGGGGCCGCAGCGGATCTCCCTTTTTCGACGCCCCGGCGAAAAAGTCAGGATGAGGCGACCGGCTCCGGATCGCA
>DAORCZ010000252.1:0-9506 GCA_035345735.1 Pseudomonadota bacterium
ACCGGATTGTGCGCGACCAAGAGGAGGTGTGCTCAATCGGCGGGGTTGCGACGAACTTGGTCCGCCACCTGGCGCAGGCGGGCATCGCGGTCGAACTGCTCGTCATGCTTGAGCCAGGTCCGCTCGGGGAGCAAGCGCTGGAAGCGTGCCGCGGGCTGCCGATCAAAGTCGTCGCCACCCGGGTCAGCGGCAGCATGGGGGAGTTTCACGTTGCGCTCGATAGCGGCGGACAGACTCGGATCATCGCGGTCAGGCATCCGGACGGCTCGCTGCCCGCGATTCATCTTGATCTCCTGCGCGGGCGGGTTCGCTGCGCCGACTTTTTGCTGATCGAGCTCGGAGTACCGCGCGAGCTTGTGGATGCTGCGCTCGATCTGGGCAGGCGCTGCGGAGGGAGCCGAGTCGGTCTGCCGACGCGTGTCGAGACCGTCGGAGACTGGCCGGTGATCCTCCGTCAGCTCGATCTCCTCATCCTCAATAGCGCGGAGGCGGCGGCGATCCTCGGCACTCGCGAACCGATCGACTTCGCGCAGGCATCTGTCGCCAGCGAGCGGCTGCTCTCCTATGGCCTAAAGAGCGTCGTCCTTAGCTGCGGCGCACGCGGGGCCGTGGTGGCCGCAAGCGGTGAGCCCACGCAGTGGATTCCTGCGCCGGAGGTCGACGTCGTCTCGACCCTTGGGGCAGGGGACGCTCTGGCCGCCGGTACCGTGATCGGGCTTGCCCGGGGTCTGTCTGCCGCTGCAGCGGTCAGCCAGGCGATGCCCCGGGTCCGCCGAGTTCTGCAGTCCGTGGAAGCCTTTCCGACACCTAGCAAAACAAGGCACGCCCATGAGTGAATCCGACCACTCCAAGCAACACGCACTCGTTGTACTCTCCGGCGGGCAGGACAGCACGACCTGCCTATTCTGGGCGCTGAGCAGATTCCAGCGCGTCAGCGCGCTCTGCTTCTCGTATTCTCAGCGCCACGCGCGCGAACTTCAGTCGGCGACCAAGGTCGCTGGGCTTGCCGGTGTGCCGCTTGAGATCATCAACCTGGGGCCGATCTTCGCGGGTCTGAGTCCGCTGACGAACAAAACCCAGGAAGTCGATCGCTACGCCTCGGTCGATGTGCTCCCCGGGGGGCTGGAGGCGACCTTCGTACCGGGTAGGAACATCCTCTTTCTGACCGTCGCTGCCAACCGGGCCTACGTCATTGGTGCCAGCGTCATGGTCATCGGGGTCAGCCAAGAAGACTTCGGCGGCTATCCCGACTGCCGCCTGGAGTTTATCCAGGCCATGCAGACCGCGCTGAGCATCGGCCTTGGCAAGCCGATGGAGATTGCTACTCCGCTCATCCAGCTCAACAAGCGCGAGACGGTTCTTTTGGCCACGAAGTACGCGGGCGCGATGGACGCCCTGGCGTACTCCCACACCTGCTACGCGGGCGAGTTTCCCCCGTGCGGGCATTGTCATGCCTGTCTTCTGCGCAAGCGAGGGTTCGAGGAAGCCCAGATCGAAGATCCGCTCCTGGCTCGTGCACGGCGAGAAGTCGGTGGAGCGTCCGCATGAACGCTGGCCCGCATGAACCTCGCCCGGATCCAGCCAGCGTGGCTTTCCGCGGTGTGCTTCCCCAGCACGCCGCGTCCCCCCGTTCATAACTCTTCGCTCACCATGCGTACCCCGCGTGGCGACACCCCTGAGGCTCGATGTTTGGTCATAACCCTTCCCGCAAACAGGTCCTCGACGACGGAAACCAGCTTTGGGTCCAGGAGGTGTTCTATACCATCCAGGGCGAGGGACCCTTCAGCGGCGAGCCCGCACTGTTCGTTCGACTCGCAGGCTGCAACTTGCGTTGCTTCTGGTGCGATACCGAATTCGAGAGCTCAACATGGAAACCCAGCCTCGATGAATTGCTAGAACGTGTCGAGGCGCTGCGCCCAGCCTGCTGTGATCTTGTGGTGATCACCGGCGGTGAGCCGTTTCGGCAGAACATTGCGCCGTTTGTGAAGACGCTGCTCGACCGCGGCCGGCGCGTGCAGATTGAGACGGCAGGCACGCTGTGGGTTGAACTCCCCGAAGACCAGCGGCTCACCATCGTCTGCAGTCCGAAGTCGCCGCGCCTAGACGCCAGGTTGGAGCGACGGATCAGCGCGTACAAGTATGTCTTGGCGGCCGGCGAAGTGGACGCTGACGGGCTTCCGATGCGCTCGACGCAGGTCCGCAATCGGTTGGCCCGTATCGCGCGTCCTCGCCCGGGGGCTTCGGTCTTCGTCATGCCTCGCGATGACCGAGATCACGCCGCCAATGCCGCGAACCTCGCCGTTTGTATCGATGCGTCGAAACAGCACGGCTACCGGCTCACCATGCAGATCCACAAACTGGCTGGGCTTCCGTGACGGCACGCAAAAAAGGACATTCGCAGCTGCCGGATGAAGCTGCGCACGCGCAGTTGGAACAGCACGTCCGAAGCATGCTGGGGCTCCTTGGCGAGGATCCGAGTCGCGAAGGACTGCACGACACCCCGGCTCGGGTCTCGCGTGCGTGGGCGGAATGGACCGCAGGGTATCGCATGAACCCGGCAACCATCCTCAAGTCCTTCGAAGATGGTGCATCGCACAACGACGAGATGATCATCGTGCGAGACCTCCCGATCTACTCGCACTGTGAGCACCACCTCGCGCCGTTCTTCGGTCACGCCCACATAGCCTATATCCCCGCCGGCCGGATCGTTGGCTTGAGCAAATTCGGTCGCTTGGTCGACGTGTTCGCTCGCCGCTTCCAAGTGCAAGAGCGCATGACGGGCCAGATCGCGGACGCGTTCTTTCAGCGCGTGCAGCCGGCTGGCGTTGCGGTCGTCGCACGCTGTCGTCACATGTGCATGGAATCGCGGGGGATCCGGGTGCGCAACAGCAGCACCATCACCACCGCCACCCGCGGCATCTTTGCGACGGACACCGCGAAGCGCAACGAGTTCTTTGTGCGGCTGGGGATGCAGGCCGAGGGGCTTCCGAACTATGTCGATTGACGGGATCTGTCCGCTTGATGAGCACCGCTATGGCAGCGCAGCGATGCGTGAGCTGTTCAGCAAGCGCGGTCGCTATCGACTCTATGTGGAGGTTGAGATCGCGCTCAGCCTTGCGCTCGCCGAGCTGGGGATCATTCCCGAGAGTGCGGCACAGCAGATGCGCGCGCTGAGCGAAGAAGGCCTCTCGCTTTCTCGCGTGGAAGAGCTCGAACGTGAGACTCGCCACGAGATCGCGGCCGTGGTCAAGGCGCTGACCGAGCGCTGTGGCGCGGCCGGTCGCTGGGTGCACTACGGCGCGACGAGCAGCGACATCCTCGATACGACGATGGCGGTGCAGTTTGATCGCGCACTCACCCTCCTGCTGGCGAAGTTCGATGCGCTGCAGGCGACCCTGATAGAGCTCGCCGAGCGGCACCTGGACACCATCCTCATCGGCAGAACCCACGGTCAGCATGCTCTACCGACCACCTTTGGCTTCAAGGTCGCGAACTGGATCGACGAACTTGAACGTCACGTCGGCAGGTTGCGGGACAGCCGCGAGCGGATCTGCGTGGGCAAGATGTCCGGGGCGGTCGGCACACTGGCGGGCTTCGGCGCGCGCGGTCGCGATATCGAAGCGCGGGTCATGGGGCGACTCGGGATCCGGGCTGGCCTGATCTCTACGCAGATCGTTCACCGCGATCGCGCGGCCGAGTGGGCGTGCAACGCGGCGATGCTTGCCGGCACGCTGGAGACGATGGCCACCGAGGTTAGGAATCTGCAGCGCACCGAAATCGCTGAGCTTCGCGAGCCCTTCGGACGCGAGCGGCAGGTCGGAAGTTCGACGATGCCGCACAAGCGCAATCCTGTCCTGGCCGAGAACGTCTGCAGCATCGCGCGGCTTCTGCGCGGGCTGTTGATCCCCACGCTGGAGAACATGGTGCATTGGCATGAGCGAGACTTGGCAAACTCGGCCAATGAGCGCTTCACCGTGCCGATGACCGCCATGCTGCTAGAGGAGATGCTCGGCAAGAGTCAGACGATCTTCTCGGGTCTTGAGGTCGACATCGATCGCATGCGTTCGAATCTCGAAAGCTCGTCTTCAGCCTTTATCGCCGAGGCGGTGATGCTTGCACTGGTGGACGCAGGCCTCCCCCGACTGGAAGCGTATGAGCGGATGCGAACCTTGTCACACGCCAAGGAAGACTTCCGCACGGCCCTGCGGCGAGAACCGTCGGTCGCTCAGCTGATCGAGCCCGCCCAGCTGGAGTCCCTGCTTCAGCCCCAAGCCTATCTCGGCGCTGCGCGCGAGCGAGTCACGCTGGTCTTAGAGGCCGCGCGCCGTCGCCTGACTGCATCCGAACTTCACCGAAAGCCATGAGGTAAATTGTGCCCTGTACCATCATCGTTGGAGGCCAGTGGGGAGATGAGGCGAAAGGGAAGATCGCCAGCTATCTCGCCTTGGTCGAGAAGCCCAAGCTGGTCTGCCGGGGAGGATTGGGGCCTGGCGCCGGGCACACCGTGGTCCATGCCGGCAAGACGATCAAGCTGCGGCAAGTTCCCTCCGCGGTGGTGATCGGTGTGCCGCGCGTATTGATTGGCGCGGGAGCCCTGATCAGCGCCCCTGTCGTGCTGGATGAAGTCAATCGCCTCGGGCTCGATCCGAAGTCGTTTGGGGTCGATTTCCGCGCGTCGCTCATCGAGCAGAGCCACATCGATCGCGATCGTCAGGATGGTCATCTGCGCACCACCATCGGCAGCACGGGAAGCGGCCACGGGCCATGCCTCGCCGATCGGGCGATGCGCTGCGGCCCGCTGACCAAGGACTGCCCGGAGCTGGCCCCCTATCTGGCCGACGTCTCGCGCGAGGTCAATGAAGCGCTCGACCGCGGGGAGCATGTCCACCTGGAGGGCACCAATGGCTTCCTGCTGTCGGTGCTCTATGGGGGCTATCCCTACGTCGTGGCCAAGGACTCGACGGCCAGTTCCGTCGCCGTCGATGTTGGAATCGGGCCGCGCCGGATCGATGAGGTTGTGCTCGTCTTCAAAACCTTCCCCACGCGGGTCGGGGCCGGTGCCTTTCCCACCGAAATGCCAGAGGAAGAGGCAGAGCGCCGTGGCTTCATTGAGTACGGCACGGTGACGGGGCGGCGGCGGCGCGTCGGGACGTTCGACTTCGAGCTGGCGCGCGAGGCCGTGCGCGTGAACCATCCCTCGCAGATCGCCCTGACGTTCCTGGATCGCATTGATCCGGCGTGTACCGGGCAGACCTGGGAGCAGCTCAGCCGACCAGTGCGCGAGATGATCGATCGCGTCGAGCGCGAGCTCAATTGCCCAGTCACGCTGATCGGGACCGGCGCAGGGACCCTGGACATCATCGACCGGCGCGGCGCTGCACTCCCGCAGCGACCGGCTTCTCCTGTGCAGTGAGCAAAACCCTGCGGTGCCGCGACGGGTATCCGCGGGCCCCAGGGGCTGGGGGCGCGCCGCAGGTCCTTGATGCCGGCGAAGAAGTCGCCGCTTTGTCGTCTTGCGGCTTGGCGACGCTTGGTGATATCTCGTCGCTGTCGCATCGGTCGTATCTGTTGCACCCATCGCCCCTGCGGCAGCAAGGCCGGAGCTCATCGACCTACCCATGACACCGAACCCGTTTCCCCCCGTTGCTCAAACTGTCCCCGAGCTGTCCGAGCTGCCGCTCCTGACCGAGCTAGTCGAGCGGCACAGGGGAGCTCAGCCGCTGGCCGGATGGCGCTGCTTCTTCATTCAGCATCAGCTGGGTGATGTGTGTTGCCAGGCGCAGGCCATGCTCGCACTTGGCATCGCTCCCGCCGACTTCTTCTGGGCGCCGATTCCGTATACCGCACACCCCGCTCTGCCCAGGGCGCTGTGCGAGCGCACGGGCGTGCCGGAGAACCACTTTTTCCAGTCCGCCTATACGCTGCGCACCAACTACGACGACTACATGAAGCAGGTCATCGGTGAGCAGATCTTCGCTGTCGTGAACGACATGCGCGATGGCGAGCGACTGCTGGTGATCGATGACGGGGCCTACTTTGCCTCGGCGCTGGTGGCAAACCCGTCGCTCGCCGATCGCGTTCGCAGGCTGCAAGTGGCGGTGGTCGAGCAGACACAGCGCGGCATCGACAAGATGGCGGTGATCGGTTTGCCTGCGGGCGGCGTGCCCGTTGTCGATGTCGCACAGTCGGGACCCAAGAAGGAAATCGAGCCGCGCTACATCGCAGAGGCGGTTGCCCGCGGTACCTGCCGCGCGATCGCAGCCGCCGACCCCAAGGAAGGGGACGCGGTGCTGCTGCTTGGCTACGGCGCCATCGGGCGGGCGGTGGCGACAGCGCTCACCGAGATTGGCTTGGCCAATCAACTGCAAGTCTGGGATGTCGATCCCGGGCGCATTGACCAAGCGCGGGCCGACGGCTGGACGTGGTGGAAACGGGACGGCGAGTCGACCTTCGACTATGTCATCGGCTGCAGCGGGCGGGCGGCTCTGCGGATGGCCGACCTGGATGTGGTTCGTCACCGGGGGATGTTGGTGAACGCCGCCAGCGGTCGTCATGAGCTGCCCGTCGATCAGCTCCTCGCGATGGACGATGTGCGGTTGCTCGGCGACCGCGACGCGATCCTCGATGGCACCGACATCCACGTGCCGCTGCGCTTCATCCTGCCGGGGGAGAGGCTGGTGACCGTGGCCAACGGGGGCTTACCGATCACGTTCTGCGGCGACCTCAACCCGACGCGCCCCGAGAAGTTCGACGTCACTTCGTGCTGCATGGCATATGCCGGCGTGCAGGCCGTACAGGCCAGCTACGACAAGCGCGAGGGTCTCGTTCCGCTCGACGGCCGATTCTGTGACTGGGTGACAAACGGCTGGCTGCGGCTGGAAGCGCAGGCGAGCGTAGACCAAGCAAGGAGAGACTGACCGTGACCGCAATTTATCGCTCGTCCAAGACCTTTATCGGCTATCCCTGTGCTCACCGTCGCTGGCGTCACGGAGGACACTGCGCCCACGTCCATGGCTACAGTCGAAGCTTTCGCATCTGGTTCGAAAGCAACGAGCGCACCGAGAACGGCTTTGTCGTGGACTTTGGCGCCCTCGCCGCCGTCAAAGCCTGGCTCACCGAGCACTTCGATCACACGCTCCTTATCGACTCTGACGACCCGCTGATGGAGCATTTCCAAGAGCTTGCGCGTCGCGGCGCATGCCGGCTAGTGACCTACGCGGACGTCGGCATGGAAGGGACGGCGAAGTATGTCTACGACTGGCTCGACCCCTGGATTCGTAGCTCGACCATGGGCCGCGCCTGGGTCGCCTCCGTCGAGGCGATCGAGAACGAGAAGAACAGTGCGATCTACATTGCGGACCGGCCGCAGGCCTCCTTTGTGTAGACGGTGAGCACGCGGCAATGCGCGGACGCGGGAACCAGCGCCGAGCTTCAGTCCGCCTGTCTTCGTCTCTGAGGGCGTTGAGATGACGGGCGCCGCCGCCGCCCCAGCCGGCTTGGCTCCTCGATGGGGGAATTGATTTGTAAACACCGTCTCAGGGTGAGGAGAGCATGGAAGACAACCAGAACAAGCCGATTTGGAAGAAGGAGCGCCTGCTCCGCATCACCTGGGAAGTCCTGGGCCAGCTGATGGATCGCATGACCGCGTTCGTCGAGACACTCACGCCGCGCCCCCAGGTCGTCGTTGGGATCGTGCGCGGCGGTCTGTGTCCCGCCGTGCAGGTGTCGCATGCCTTGGGCACTCGCGAGTGTTACCTCCTGGATGTCGTTCGCAACACGCAGGCCGAAGGACGGTACAGCGAGCGCGGTGAGCCGCAGCTCAAATGGGATCTGCCAGCCGGGGTGGTGGCGGGCAAGGATGTCCTCTTGGTCGATGACATCGCTGGGGACGGCGGGACGCTGCGCCTGACGGTCCGCCACCTGAAAGATAGCGGAGCCGCCAGCGTCAGAACGGCTGTCCTCGTCCGCAATCAGGGTTGCACCTTGCACGTCGACTTCTTCGGGGTTGGGGTCGATGACTGGGTCGTCTTTCCGTGGGAACGCCCCGCTGCGCAGGGCAGTCTGTACAGCGAGAACTTGGCGCTGTCTGCCTATCGCCGCCCCGATCGTGCCCTGCGAGAGGGGCTGACGTTCGACGACGTGTTGCTCGTGCCGCACCGCACCCGCGCCCGCACGCGCGGCGATGTCTCTTTGGCGTCGCGCCTCACCGCGACGATCCCCCTTCAGCTACCGTTTCTCTCGGCCAACGCGCCCTGGTGTACGGAAGCGGCATTGGCCATCGCCATGGCTCGTTTGGGCGGCATGGGCTTTGTCCATCGCATGTGTTCCATCGAGCACCAGGCCAAGCAGGTTGAGCAGGTGAAGGCCGCGACCGTGGATCTGACGCAGCATCCGCAGGCCACGGTGGATCAGGCCGGCAAACTGCGCGTGGGAGCCGCCATCGGCGTCAATGGCAACTACATGGAGCGGGCGCATCGCCTGGCGGAAGCCGGCAGCGATGTGTTCGTCCTCGACATCGCCCATGGCCACGCCGACTACGCACTGACGGTTCTTGGGCAGCTGAAGGCCGCGTTCCCGAAGATCCCGGTCATCGCCGGCAACGTCGCCACCGCTGCCGGTACGCGAGACCTAAGCTTGGCAGGCGCCGACGCCGTCAAGGTCGGGATCGGTCCCGGCTCAGCCTGCACCACCCGGGTCGTCACCGGAGCCGGGGTCCCGCAGCTGACCGCGGTCATCGACTGTGTGGAGGAGGCCAGCAAGTACGGCGTTCCCGTCATCGCCGATGGCGGCCTGCGCCGCTCGGGAGATGTCGTCAAGGCCCTGGCAGCGGGAGCGGCCACCGTCATGTTCGGAGGCATGCTGGCGGGAACCGACGAGAGTGCCGCCGAGCTCGTCGAACATGAAGGGACCCGCTACAAGGTCACGACCGGCTACGCCTCGCTGGGCATGAAGATGACGCTCAAGCGCGAGCGCGGAGAAGAGATCACGCAGGACGAGTTCGAAGCCTACGCGCCGGAGGGGGCCGAGGTTACCTTCCCCTATACCGGATCCGCGCGCGAAGTGCTTTTGCGCTGCGCTGCCGGTGTGCGCTCTGGCTTTAGCTACAGTGGGGCGATGTCGCTCGACGAGCTGGTGAAGAAGGCCGAGTTCATTCGCATCACCGCGGCCACGCAGACCGAAAATCAGCCGCACATGCTCGACGGCAAGAAGCCCAAGCTGCACCGCGAGTACCGGTCGACCGACTTCAGCCGCAAGCTGTAAGCGAGTGCGCGCTGGCAGCGATCTCGGAGGGGGGTTGCGCTCACGTCGTCGTCAGCCGGTGGTCGACCAGCTTCTGCTTGCAGAACGTGCTGTATCCCCGGATGCGCTGGCCCAGGAGGACGTGCGGCAGCCAGTACCGATTGTCGTCCCACATCTGATCGTAGGGAATCGCGTCGAGGGGAAAGAAGAGCGGGATGGCCTCGGCGGTCTCGGTCGGAGTTCCTTCGTAGTCGCTCGCGGTGAAT
>DAORCZ010000253.1:0-9467 GCA_035345735.1 Pseudomonadota bacterium
TTTGTAGCAGTTGGCGACCAGGCCGACCGAGCCCTCGGCGCCTGCGACGTAGGCCCCACCGCCGGTGATGGCCAGACCCCAGGAGGACTTGCCGGCCCCGCCGGAGCTTGCCGGCACGATCGAGTTGGGCTTCCAGTCGAGGAGTCCGAGGCGCTCGCCGACGAGCAGAAGATCGGCGCGGGCCTGGTCATCGAGGCGCTTTTCGGCGGCTGCCTTGGTCAGTCGATCGACCGCGGCGACGGCCGCATCGTCCTGCGCCAGAGCGTTGAGGTTGGCGCGAAACTTGGCGAGAAAGCCGCTGTACTTTTTGATCCAGGCATCGGCGGCGGCACGCAGCGCCGCTTGCTTGGCGGCGTCGATGCCGGCCTGCACCGTCGAGACGGTCTGGCGATAGGCCGACTCGCCCTCCTTGATCGTGGTGGCGTAGCTGCGCTTGGCGGTCTCGGTCAGCGCGCGGGCCTCGTCGGTGCTGAGCTCGGTGACTTCGTCGGCCACTTGGTTGGCGGCCGAGGTCGCGGTCCCGACGACGACCTGGGTGGCTTTTTCGGCCTGATTGCTGACCGTGTTCGCCGCCTTGCTGGCTCCTTTTTTGATCTTCTTAAAGAGGTTGGCTTCGCTGGGGGAAGCGATCAAAGACAGCAGGGCAACCGAGGCTATGACCGGGGATGAGGTTAGGCGACCAAGCCAGGTTCTGTGGTTCATCGCGAGGTCCTTTCCAGTGGCATTGAGGAGGCGGGGGATCAGCACTTGCCGACACCGCCGCTACTTTTTCATTTTTCGTCTTCCATCTAGGGTATCGACTTCGCGTGTCCGGGGGATGACCGAAAGCGCCATTCCTATTGACCCTGCGCGCCAGCCATCGATAGCCTTTGCTATGGGCAGCGTCCGTGCCAGCAAGGCCGTCTTGGCCGTCGTCGGCTTTGCCGCCAGAGCCGGCGTTCCGCCACCGCTGCTGCTGTCGGCCGCTCGCTTGGAGCCGACGCTGCTCAGCCAGCCTGACACCGCGATGCACCACGCGCAGGAGCTTCGGCTGTGGAGCGAGGCGGCGCGGCTGACCAACGATCCCGACTTCGGGCTGCACCTGGCCGAGTGGGTGGTCGACTGCTCCGAGGAGCTCTTCGATGTGCTGGCCTTCGCGCTGCGGAGCTGCGCCACACTGGGCGAACACTTCCGACTGGTGGAGCGCTACCTGCGCCTGGTCCATCAGGGCATCTATCTGCGCATCGAGGAGGAGCGGGATGTGGTGCGCCTGGTGCACGGACATCACGAGGAGCCGAGCTCGCCGCCGCGTCACCCCGTCGAAGGCATGCTGGCGCTGCTGATCTTGCAAGCGCGCCGCTGCAGCGGCGAGACGCTGGCTCCGCGCAAGGTCTGCTTCAGCCACGCTCGACCCACGCGGGACAGCATCGCTGAGCGTCTTTTTGCCGCCCCGGTGCACTACGACTGCCCGCGCAGCGAGCTGGTGCTGGATCGAGCGCTGCTCGATCGACCCCAGCTCAAGGCGGAGCCGCGACTGTTGGCGCTTTTAGACCGACAGCTGTCCGGGCTTCTGTCCGAGCTGCCCGAGGATCGCAGCTTTGTGGCGGCGGTGCGTCGCTGCATGATGGACGAGCTGCCGGAGCGGGAGCCGGCGATGACCCCCATCGCGCACAAGCTGCACATGAGCCCGCGCAGCCTGCAACGACGTTTGCAGAGTGAGGGCGAGAGCTTTGCGAGCGTTCTTTCGACGCTGCGCCAGGACCTGGCCCGGCGCTACCTGTCTGATCCGCGCCTGGCCATCGGCGAGGTGGGCTTCCTGCTGGGCTTCCTGGATGTCGCGTCGTTCCAGCGGGCCTTTAAGCGCTGGACGGGCACGACGCCGGCGCAGTTCCGTCGCTCAACCCTCGAACGCAGCGGCACAGCGAACTGAGCCCGGTGGCAGATCGAGCCGGCGAGGGAACACCGCGATAGCCGGGGGCGGGCCGTCCTAACCCGGCGAGCGTGGCGTCTACGGTCCCTTTTTTTGGCGTCTACGAGCATGGCCCGCAGCCTTAGGTCCTGCAGAATGCACGGGCAACGTGCACGACTCCCTGAGGACCCGCCATGCCCGACGCCCCGGCCAGTGACTCGTCTCGCTCACTTGAACGTCCTGCATACGGAGCGCTGTGGGCGTTCCTGCTTGCGCCGGTGATGGCCCAGGGGCTGTGGCGGCCGCTTTTGCACTTTGGGGGGGCCGGCGGACGGGCCAGCGCGATGGCGATCACGATCGCGGCGCTTGGGGTCTGCGGCGCCATCGTCATCGCGCGTCAGATTCGCCCGGGTCCGAGGTCGCTAGCGCCATGGGTCCTGGGTGGGCTTTTCGCCGTCGGGGCCACGCTGGTGGCCGGGCTGGGCCTTTCCGGCTTGCTTTGCCTGCTGGCTGTCGCGGCCAGCCTGTCGTTCCTGCTGCACCGCCTGTCGCCGGGGCTGCCCGGGGCGCTGGATGGCTTGGCTCGACGGCACAAGGTGCTGTTTGCGCTCTATGCCGCGGGGGCGCTGCTTTCGATCGTCAAGACGGCTCAGCTTAGCGTGTTCATGGGCGACGCGACGCGCCCGGACCTGCAGGTGCTGCCGGGAGTGAAGTTCATCGAGACGCATAGCTGCCTATCAGCCTATGTGCAGGCCGACCGGCTGGCCCGCGAGCGGGTCGAGAACCTCTATGACCCCGCGGGTTGGCTGGGCTCGCATGGTCAGCCGCCACGGCCGGCGGGCGCCGAGGATCCCTATCGGCCTTTTGTGCTCGACTACTACGCCTATCCCCCGCCGTTCCTGCTGGCCATGGCACCGCTTGCGATCTTTGCGGGAGACTTCGCGGCGCAGCGAGCGTTGTGGTTTGGCGTAAACGGCCTGCTGCTGGCGGTGGGGCTGTGGCTGGTGGCGCGCTGGCTCGACGGGCCCGGGGGCCATCGGGTGCTGCTCTTGGCGCCGCTCTTTTTCGCCAGCCTGCCGATCTTGGCGGTGCTGCAGGTCGGCAACTTTCAGACCGCGGTGGTGGTTCTTGCGGTGCTGGCCATGGTGGCGTTTCAGCGCGAGCAGAACGCGCTCGGCGGTGCGCTATTGGCTTTCGTCGTCCTGTCGAAGTTGTCGCCGGCGCTCTTGGGGGTGGTGCTGCTGGCGCAGCGTCGATATCGCGCGGTGGCCTGGACGGCGGGCTTCGGGGTGTTCTTCGTCGCGCTGTCGGTGCTGTCGCTCGGCGTGAATCCCCTGAAGTTCTTCCTGACCTACACGCTGCCGCGCCTGGGCTCGGGGGCGACGTTTTCGTTTATGGACGCCGACCGGTTCAGCATCCTCACCAACATGGCGCCGTTCGGGCTGCCCTTTAAGCTGCAGCTTTTGGGGGTGCCGATCAGCGATCCCTGGCGGGTGGGGCGGCTGATTGGGCGGGTCTACTCGGGCATCTTGGTGCTGCTGACGCTGGTCGCGGTGCGTCGAGTCGGGGACCGTCGCTCGCAGGCCATCGTCTGGATGTCGCTCTTGGTGTTGGGCGCGCTGCAGAGTCCCTTTGCGCCGGGCTACGTTCAGGTCGGACTGCTGTGGGCGACAACGCTGTTAGCCGTCGAGGTGCGCAGCCTGAGGGCCGCGCTGGGCCTGGTGCTGCTGTGGATCGTGATCAACCTCCTGCCGCCCGCGAGCAGCCCGAATCTCATGGCGATCGACAGCCTGCTGCAGTCGCTGCTGAGCGTGGGGGTGCCGGTCGGCCTGATCCTGCGTTCGGTTCGTCGAGAGAACGCAACGACGGCTTAGCGGCCCCGCCGCGGGGCGGACGCCGGTGGCGCACTGGGCCAGCACACCTCGGCCCGCAAATGACTAGTGCTGCGGGTGGGCGCGCGGGACCATGCTGCAGCCAGAAAGGACCCGTTCATAGCGGGCGGTCTGCACGTTGAAGTACCGGTACTTGACGTCGATGGGCGTCGAAGCCGCCGGCAGCAGGAGCGCAAAGAAGACATGGCTCCCGGCCAGGCGAGGTTTGCCATCGTCGTAGCCGGCCCCGCAGGTGATGCGAAAGCGCAGGGACGGCTGCTCTCCCGCCTGGGCGGCCTGCTCTAGGCGGATCGCATCCATGTTGCCCACCTGCAGCAGCAGCAGCACGAGGCGCTCGCGGGTCCAGTCGACTCCGGACGGACAGCCAAGCTGCTTGGTGAAGTCCGCTTCGGATGCGATGGCGATGGGCGTGTTGGCCGGAAGCCGCCCCAGGACCGAGCGCTTGTTTACATAGACGGCGCCCGGCGCAGGCAGGCACGGGGCTTGGAGCGACCGCCAGGGCAGCGGGCTGGGAGCGGGCGCGGACCCGGCCCTCGGCTCATTGCCACGCACCTGGCCGCACGGGGCCAGGCCGATGCCGACCATCAGACTACGGAGAACGAACCGTCGCCAATCCACTGCTGAGCCTCTGCGCGAAGAGTGCAAACCTGAAGTTCCATCATAGTGCCGCTCTGGCCAGACAGGCAGACGATGCGCGGCGCGGTCGCCCCTGGACGATTCCTCCGCCCGGACTGGCGCGACGCCGACCTAAAGGGAAAAGCGCAGTCCGCCGGTCGCCTGGATGGTTTGCACCGGATAGGGGGAGCCCGACAGCGAAGCGAGATAGTAGGCGTTGTTGGTTAGGTTGCGGAAATCAGCATAAATATCCAATGCGGGAATCGGTGCGTACAGGATATGTAGATTGATTTCCCAGGGAACGGGGATCGCAATCGGGGTCGGAGTCACCTCGCGCAGGTTTTCCGGAATAGAGCGCACGAGGGTGCTGGCCGTGACATGGAGATTCTTGAGGATTCCCGCCGTGACCCCGAGCCGGAAGTTATGGGCCGACAGGCCCTGCATCGGGCTCTCTTTGCCTTCGAGCAGTGATGCAAAGTGAGTGATCGAATAGGAAACCCAGCCGCTCAGGCGCCAGGCGCTCCACTTGGCGAACAGATCCAGCCCCAGGGCCCGGCTGCTGCCGCCATTGGCTGAGTGCGTCAAGGTCACTGGTTGCGTACCCGCCGCGTCGAGCCAGGCCGTCCCCAGGAGGTTCGCCGTGCTGCCGCGATCACCTTCCAAGAGCAGGTTGTCTTGCAGGTTGTAATAGCCGCTGGCCCCCACGCTGACATAGCGACTAAAGTAGCTTACATGCAGTTCATTCGAAATCGCGGTTTCCGGCAGGAGGTCCGGGTCGGACGTATTAAGGCTTGAACCGTTGTAGTATACGTTATATGCAAAATAGGGAGGTGGTGCGACAAAAGCACGTGAGAATATATATTTTGCGGTGAATCCTTTTAAATTCAGGATGAGCGATGCGCGCGGACTGAAGGCCAGCTCTTCGACGCGCGTGTTCTTGTCAAGACGCAGTCCGACGATGAGTCGAAGCGGCTTAAAGATTTTCCAGTTGGCTTCGACATATCCACCGAAGTTTTGATATGTTAGTGGATTGACGCGCGGCAATACCACCAGGGAGTCCGCATCGCCCTGTCGCGTGTAATAGGTAAAGCTGCCGCCTTGCGAGGGAATGCTCAGGGCGCGGTCGGCGCCGCCCGGCACCGTCGCTTTCGGCGTCACATCGTAGTGGGCGACAAAGAGGCCCGCCGTGACCGTCAGCCGCTGCGCCAAGCGAAAGAGCAGCCGCTCCTCTAGCGATCCGCTGAGTCCGCGTCCGTACTTCCAGTCGTCGAGGAACCACGGTGCCGGCTGGCCCGGGCTGGTTGCCGTCCCCACGAACACGTAGCGGGTGTCGGGCTGAATCTCGTAGCGGTTGAAGATCAGAATCGATTCC
Source organism: Pseudomonadota bacterium (assembly GCA_035345735.1). Classification (GTDB taxonomy): domain Bacteria; phylum Myxococcota_A; class Polyangia; order Palsa-1104; family JAEUJZ01; genus JAEUJZ01. The sequence goes on from DAORCZ010000253.1 coordinate 5,768, forward strand.
AGCGAAAAGTAGGTGCCCAGGCGAGCGGTGTTGCGCGCATCGACCACCGTCGACATATCGCTCCACCTGGCCTCGTTCACATAGCCGAGCACGGGCGGCAGGCCATAGGCCTCAGAGCTATTGCGCGCCGACTGGCGATGCCAGATCTGCAGGCTGGTGCCTTCGTACTCGACCCGCAGATTGATGTTTAGGCCGGTGTCATAGCGCGTCGGGGACAGCGGCAGTCCGCGGCCGGCCGCTTGCGCTTCGTAGTACTGCCAGATGTCGGGATAGGCGCGACTCAGATCCGTCAGTTCCTTGTTCAGGTAGTGGACGCTGCCGTATAGACGGACGCCGTGCACGCGCACGTTCAGCGAGCCGTAGACCTCTTTCTGGCTGGGGTATCCGAATTCCATCCCCACGTTGAACAGGCGCAGACCGGCGGGCGTGGGCTCAAGCAGGCGGCGCCGCGCCTCGCCTGGGGCAAAGGGGACGTTGTTGTCTGGACTCTTGGTGGTGATGACGTTGATGACCGCGCTGATGGCGTCCTGGCCGTACAGCGTGCTGCCCGGTCCATAGACGACTTCGATCTGCTCGGCGTCCCGCACACTGATGTCGCTGCGCAGGATCATGTTCTCGCCGCCGGGGGGATTCACGCGCGTGCCATTGATGAGGACGATGATCTTGTTGTTGCCGATGACGCCGCGCACCGGTACCAGCGTGCCGTACTCGCTGAAGTGATATTCCTGCGTCTCCATGCCGGGCATGTCGCGCAGCACGTCTTTGAGGAAGGAATAGCCGCGCTGTCGAATCTCTTCCCGGCCAATGACGATGGTGGTCGCCGGGGCATCGTTGGCGCTCTCTTCCTGGCGCGAGGCCGTGACCACCACCGGCACCTGCAGACGCGAGGTGTCCTCTAGCTGAAAAAGCTCCAGCTCGGTGGAGGCTGGACCGGGGGGCTGGGCCGGGGCCGACGTCGCCTCAGGGGCGGGGGTGGGCTGCGGAAGCAGCGGCGCTGGCGGCGGTTCCTCGCCATCCGCGGCGGCGGTAGCAGCGTTGAGAGTCCCGGCCGTCCCAGTCGCTGCAGCCGCGGTCCCAGAGCCTGCCGGGGCGGCAGCCGGCATGGCGGGACTGGGCGGCGGTGCGCCAGGTAGACCGGACGCGGGCGATGCGTCGCTGTGTGGGGCAGACGAGGGTGGCGTCGCGGAGGGGCTCGCTGCCGTTGCTGGACCTCCGCGGTCCCCGGCGGCCGCGTGGGCTTCTGCGGTGGCCAGCAGACCGCACAGGATCGGCCCCCACAGAAAAAGGCTTCGCTGGCGATGCTTTACCCCAGGGCGAAGCCGGGTAGTCAACACGTCCGTCAGAGGACCCTCGCGTGTAGGCCTCAGCATGACCCCCCCTTAGTCCATCGTAAGCTCTGCCGAACTTGCGGGTCAACGCGAGTGATGGTAGGGGCGAAACTTGCTGCGCGGACCCCCTAGGGAGCACTGGCTGCCGAGGTGTTCATAGTCCGGATAGGCGCGGGCTGGCCAAACCGGCCAACAGCCCCAATCGGCCGGAGGCCGCGTGATATTCTGCATCCTAGGGGAGGATCGTGCCCATGCCGTCGACGGTCTGGTATCGAGGCCAAGCGATTCCGCGCATGGATGGCGAGAGCGTCCTCGATGCGCTCATCCGCAGCGGAGCGGATGTTTCCTTTTCCTGCAAAAAAGGAAGCTGCCAGGTTTGCATGCTGCGAGCCAGCCAGGGGCAGCCCAGTCCGGAATCGCAAGAGGGACTGCGCGACTCTCTGCGTGAGCGCAACCACTTCCTGCCCTGTCAGCAACGCACCGCAGGAGACCTTTGGGTCGAGCGACCGCAGGCCGAGGATCTGGGCGTGCCGGTCCTGGTGGCGGCCAAAGATCAGCTGGCCCCCGACGTGGTGCGGCTGCGGCTGGATGCGGGACCGAACTTTCGTTGGCTGCCGGGCCAGTTCGTGAACCTGCGGCGCCAGGATGGCCTGGTGCGCAGCTACTCGCTGGCCAGCTCGGAAGAGCGCGACTACTTCCTTGATCTGCACATCCGCCGCTACCCCGACGGAGAGATGAGCCGCTGGCTGTGCGACGAGGTCGAGGTCGGCGCGGAGCTAGAGGTGCAGGGGCCGCATGGTCGCTGTCACTATCGCGCGCAGGAACCCACCCGCAGCCTCCTGCTCATCGGCGGTGGCACCGGCCTGGGTCCGCTTTTCGGCATCGTGCGCGAGGCGCTGGCCCAGGGGCATCGCGGCGAGATCTTCCTCTATCACGGGGCCAGGCAGCGCGCCGGCCTGTACCTCGACGACGAGCTGAGAGATTTAGCCGCGCAGCATGCCAACCTGCACTACTGCGGCTGCGTGAGTGACGAGGATGATCCGGGCCATCCGCGCGGGCTGGTTCCCGACATCGCGCTGCCCCGGCATCCATGCCTATCGGGCTTTCGGGTCTTCTTGGCGGGTTCGCCCGAGATGGTTCATGCCACTCGCTACCGCGTCGTGCAGCAGGGAGCGGCGCGCGCCTTCATTCACGCCGACCCGTTTGAAACGCAGCATCCGCACATGCCCGAGGATGCCGCTACCGTAGCCGCCATCGCCCCCGAGCCCGAGCTATGGGCGGCGCTGCGTGACGGGGATGGACTGACCGAGATCCTCAGCGATTTTTACAACCGCGTCTTCGTCGACCCCCGCTTGCTTCCCTTTTTTCACAACGTGACCAAGCAGCGCGTGATTGAGAAGCAGTACGAGTTCCTGCACCAGCTGTTTACCGGCAACGATATCTACTTCGGACTGCGACCCTTCAATGCCCATCACTGGATGGTGATCTCCGACGAGCTCTTCGACTACCGCGAGGAGCTGATGGAAGACTGCATGCGGCGCTACGGGCTGGCCGAGCACCTCATCTGGCGCTGGAATGCCATCCACGAGCGCTTTCGGCGCGACATCGTCAAAGCCAGTCCGCGCGGCATTGTCGAACAGGGCGTCGAGCGCTACCTCGAGCGCTTCGAGACCATGCTGTTGACCGTCGGGTCGCTCTGTGATGGCTGCGGCCAAGTCATCGCCGAAGGCACCACCATCCGCTATCACGTCCGCACCGGACAGATCTACTGCCCGGCGTGCCAGGCGGCTCCCCCCAGCGGGGCTCACTGAGTCTGGGGGGGGCAGTGGATGCGGTAGAGGCGGACCGTCTCGTCGCGTTCTTTGTCGAGGACGGGCTCGCCCGGGCGGCGGGGCGGGGGACCTAGCTGCTGCACCAGGGTGAGGGCGCCGTGGGCTTTTAGGCCGCGCACGGCGGGCTGCACGGTGTCGTCCTGGGCCTCGATCAGCCAGTCGGCCTGACACCAGTCGGCCAGGCGGTCGGTCGGGGACACCCCACGCACGGGCAGGGTCTGGGGCAGGTAGCCCATCATCGGCGCGGCGGTCAGGAAGAAGCCGGCAGGAAAGCCGGCCAGCACCTGCCGCGGACGCTCGGCGGCCAGGGCGGTCGCGGCTTGCTGATGCAGGTGCAGCAGGCGGCGGTAGGCCAGGCTGCTTTCCAGGTGGGCGATGTCTTTCATCGTCAAACGGCCGGTTTGGGCGAATAAGTGAATCGCGCTGACCAAGACAAAGATGCGCTTTTGCCAAATCGATGGAATGAAGCCCAGGCCAATTGCTGCCAGGGGGACTGAAAACACCAAAGATGGCAACATATAGCGCGGTAGATACGATGGG
>DAORCZ010000254.1:0-9458 GCA_035345735.1 Pseudomonadota bacterium
CGTCACCGCCAACGCAGTCGAGATGTCCTTGGGTCCTTGGCCTTGCTGCAGGCGCTCGCGAATGCTGGCCTCGATGCTCGCCAGAGTCTGCGCCGTCGTGGCGATGCCCTCTCCTGTCCCCGCGGTCGCCGGATCCGGCGCTGCGCCGCCCACGAGCAGGGTGACCTCGCCCCGCACACCTCCGTCGCGGTACCGCTCGGCAAGCTCGGCCAGCGAGCCTTGAACGTATTCTTCGTAGAGCTTGGTCAGCTCACGAGCCAAACACGCCGGACGCTCGCCACCCAGCACTGTAGCTAGCGTGCGCAGCGTCGATGCCACGCGCTCTGGCGACTCGTAGAAGATCAGCGTCCCGACCTCGCCACGCAGGCGCGACAGCAGGGACAGCTGATGACTCTCGTTGCGCGGCAGAAAGCCCAGGAACACGAAGCGCTCGCTCGGCAGACCGGAGCCGCTGAGCGCGGTGAGCGCAGCGCAGGGCCCCGGCACGACCTCGACGCGCACTCCGGCCGCCCGCGCGGCGGCAATCAGACGCTGTCCGGGATCGGCGATGCCCGGCAGTCCGGCCTCGGAGATGATCGCCACGTCCTGGCCATCGCCTAACGCCGCGAGAAGCTCCTGCGTGCGAGCCGACTCGTTACCGACGAAGAAGCTGACCAGCTTGGCCGGCCCGGTGCCTGCCCGGACGCGGTGATGGTTCAGAAGATGGCCCGCTGCCCGCGTGTCCTCAGCAGCGATGATCGGCACCTCGCCCAAGACCCGCAAGGCACGCAGGGTGATGTCTTCCATGTTGCCGATCGGCGTCGCGACGACGAACAAGCGTCCCGCCGGACGCGGTCCCCTGGGGCTCTTCCCAGCCTGCGTAGACATGGCAGGCCTCATACCACAGGCTGCGGCGCGCCCGACGCGAATCGCGGGACACCCTACAGGCTTGGTGCGAGCAGCTCGTCTTTGCCCGGCTTGCCTCGGGGAGGCGGTGGCGATGGCGCCGTCGTGGGGCTAGTCGGGGTCGCCGTCGATCCCGCGGTCGCTGGGCGAGCCTTGCGCGGCGCGGGCAGCAGACTCTCACTGCGCACGATGTCCCGCGTTCGATCGAGCATCACCGTCCGCTCTTGGTAACCCGCCCGACGCAGGATGACTCGCTGCGGTCTCTCGCTGCGCGGCAACTTGAGCGTCACCGGCGTGGTGCCTAGCAGCTTCTCGGTATCGGCATCGATGATCTGGACGCCGCTCGGCTCACTGCTGATCTCGCACAGAACGGTGGCCGCTGACTGGGGTATCGGCGGAGTCGGGACGGACGACGGCGGAGGCACCAGATTTCGTACGGGCGTTGCCACCGGTGCGGGCCGCAACAGCATACGAATCAAGAGCCCAGCTCCCACCAAGGCGAGCGCGGTGATCAGCGCCAGGATCGGCGTGACCCACTGCGTCTGGCCGCGACCTAGCGAGGTGGCCGAGCCGGGAGCCGACTTGAGCTCGCTGCTTTGCAGGCGGACCAGCGCCGTGAGGACCTCGGCCATCGAAGGCCGGGCTTCTGGCTGCTTCTGCAGCAGGCGGTGCACCAGGGAAGCCACCGGCTCGGGGACATCGGGGGCAGCCTGCCGCAAGGGCGGAGGGGTTGCCTTGGCCTGCATGACGATGACTTCCGCTGGCATCTGGGCCACAAACGGCGGCCGCCCAGCGAGTAGCTCATACAGGATGATGCCCAGCGCATAGACGTCTGCGCGATCACCCACCTGCCCCAGCTCGTAGCACTGCTCGGGAGCCATGTAGGCTGGCGAACCCATGGTTGTCCCGGCCCGCGTCATTGCGGCGCCACCGACGGACTGCTCAGGCCGAAGCTTGGCGATCCCAAAGTCGAGAATCTTTACTCGCAGGCCACTCGCATTCACTGGATCGGGCACCAGGAAGATGTTCTCGGGCTTGAGATCTCGATGAACGATGCCTTTTTCGTGCGCCGCCGACATCGCATGCGCGACCTGCCGGCACCACTCTAGGGTCTCGACCAGCGTTGGCCGCGGCGACTTCTGCAGGCGCGAAGCCAGGGACTGACCCGACAGAAACTCCATGATGATGTAGGGAGTCTCGTCGGCGAGGCGGCCGAACTCGAAGATCTCGACGATGTTGGGGTGACCGACGAGGTTGGCAGCACGCGCCTCGTTGAGAAAGCGAGCGGCAAACTCCGGATCACGCGCGAAGTTGCGGCGCAGCAGCTTGACCGCTGCCCGACGGCCGATCTCGGGATGCAGCGCCTCGAACACCGCGCCCATCCCGCCTTCCTCGATCAGGCGCTCAATGCGATAGCTGCCGATCTGCTGCCCAACGACAACGGCGTAGGTCTCTTTCAGGATGCCGCTGAGCGTGTCGTTGAGCATGCGGATGGGCAGCGCTTACGCAGCGGCGTTGGCGGCTTGCTGCACTTTTTGCAGGTACTGTCGCAGCGTCTCGGTCTTGCGCTCGTCGAGCCCGATGAAGCGCAGGCCCATGTCGACGGGATAGACGCGGTTGGCCCAGATCACCTGACCGCGCAACGGCAACGAGACGTTGAGGTCCGGGAAGTGGACCAACAGATCAACCTCGCTGCCAATCTCTTCCGCGGAATCCACCTGCAGGCAAAGGCCGCCGAGCGAGATATTCATGAGCTTGTGCCGTAGGTAGACCTCTTCCCCTGTGAGATCCACAAAGGCGGAGACTTCGTAGCGAGGGGTCTTGCGCTGTTCCTGGTTCGGTGAGCTAGGGGTCGCTGCCATGTCTTGCCTCTTTGGCCGAGGGTCAGCTTCCGTCGTCTACTCGCTGGTCTAGCCCTTACTAGGGAGCGAAGATTGGGAACAAACCGACCCGTGGCAATCGTACCACGCAGCGCTTGTGGCCGAGAAGACCGAAAAGTTGTCACGATTCCGACCGGGCACCTTGCCAAAGTGGCACGCTGACGTCGGACATCCGACGAGCCCGCCGTCACAGAAGCACCCCGCTGCGGTGGGCAAAGCAGCGGACTGGCAGAGGCTGATGCCGACAAGCGGCGGTGAGCCGGGGCCAGATACGGCGCCAGGACAAGCTCGGCATCATTGTTGCTTTTGATGCGCTTGATTCCTGGCGTAGCCCGCACGGCGCTCGGCGCTTCACCGAGCGATTGCGCAACCGTCGTCGGGCCAGCAAAACCTCGATTGCCGCCGAGACCAAACTCGGGATAGACCCAACGCGATGCAAAACTCACTCTTGTGCTACGGATCTCGAAGTCTGCGGGGCATGCGCCTGCTGTGCTTGTTCGCGTTTCTGGCCGGCGTGTCGGCACTGTCGGGCTGTGCTGCGGTCCGGCCAATCCCCGGCACCAAGATCCCCGATACGCCGATGCACCGCGAAGTCATCGCCCGCATCGAGGAGTACCGGGTCGCGCTGGAGCAGCGGGACTCAAACAAGCTGCTATCGATGGCCAGCCCGAACTACTACGAGGACTCAGGTACGCCCAGCGCGGCAGACGACTATGGTTTCGCCGGCCTGAAGAAGGTCCTCGATACTCGCCTTGGCGCGCTGCGTTGGCTGCGCTTCTTGGTGCGCTACCGCGACGTTCGCATCGAAGGCAACCGGGCGCTGGTCGACATCCGCTACGACATCAGCTTCCAGCTGATGACCGAACTGGGAGAGCGCTGGGAGCGCAAGCAGAGCGAAAAACGCGTCGAGCTGGTCCGCGACGACAATCGCTGGCTGTTCATCACCGGTATGTAGCGCGTGCGGCTGCGCCTGGGGTCGCCCCGACCGCCGCACACACCGACCGAGAACAGCGGCAGCCAAGACCGGCACGCTCCTCTAGGCGGGCTGCGTGCGCATGCTGTCGTGACTCTCCCGCACGCCCGTCGGGGGCGCATCGACCCTCGCCGGCCGTGGAGGATCGGATCGACTGATGTTAGGCTGATATCACCCCGCAGCTAGAGGCCGCTGTAAATGGAATACCGTGACTTCGAGCAACGCCTGCTCGGCACCATCTTCACGACTGATGTCCCGATCAATCCGGCGACGGTCGCTTTCCTTTACAAGGTCACTGTTCAGGAGGCCTCAGACCTCCTGCAGCAGGCTGCGGTGCATGGGCTGCTCAACATCGAGAGCGATGACGAAGGCAACATCCTGTACGTCTTCCCGAACCGTCAACGCATCGCCGGCCGCGACGGCAAGCCAGCCACCCCCGGGAGCCCGAATCCGCCCGGAGCGGGGGCTACGGCGCTGGCGCGGCTGGCCCAGGATGTAGCCGGTGTCGCGCTATCGAGCGCGCGCACGCCGATCCTGCCGCCTGAGCACATCGACATGCTAGAGGCTGCCGGCGGCCCCAGCAGCGCCCCCGGAACCCCCGCAGCTCCGCTGGTCACGGCCAGCCCGCCCCCGGCCGTCGAGTCGGCCCGGCTCGTCGAGCCAGCCGCCGCTGGAGCGCAAACCACGCGCTGCCGCTTCTGTGCCGAAGTCATCCTCGTCGGTGCGAAGAAATGCAAGCACTGCCACGAGTATCTCGATGATGCGCTCCGCGAACTGCAGGTCCAGCGAGGTCAGATCAACCAGCTGGTCGCCGGTCAGATGGGGCATGCAGCGGCCAACGCCGCCGTCGCGAGCAGCGCCCTGGTCCCCAGCAGTATCAATCGCGATGCCCAGCAGCTGCAGGCTTGGAACTCGACCACCTCGACCCAGGCCGCCCTGCTCAGCTTCTTTGTCCCGGGCTTGGGTCAGATGTGCAGCGGTCGCGTCCCGGCTGGTTTGCTATGGATGATGTTCACCTGCCTCGGCTACGTCTGCTTCATCGTCCCCGGGATCGTCCTGCACATCTTGTGCGTCATCAATGCTTCGCGCCAGCCACAGCAGCAGCTGACCTAGTTCGTCGGCCCACCCCAAGCCTTTCCCATTCACGAGTGCCGGCAAAGCCGCGTCGCCGCAATTTCTTGCGAGGGGCTTTCTGCGTTGTGCTACGCCTGCCGCCATGCACCGGTACGTCCTCGCGCTCGATACAGCGACCGCGCACTGCGGCGTGGCCCTCTTGGCTGATGACAATCGCCAGGCGGTGGCCCAGCAGCGCGTGACCACCCACTCCGAGTCGCTGCTCGCCCTGGTCGAGTCCTGCCTGGGACAGCTGGGTGCGTCGCCGCGCTCGCTCTTGGGCATTGCCTGCGCCGCCGGCCCGGGCTCGTTTACGGGCCTGCGCATCGGCCTGGCCACGGCCAAGGGCCTGTGCTTCGCCCTGGGTGTGCCGCTGGTGCTGGTGTCGTCGCTGGAGGCCCTGGGCAGTGGCGTCGCAGCGCAGCAACGACACGCAGCGACGCTGGTGGTACTCGATGCGTTCCGCGGACAGATCTTCGCCCGCCTGCTGCCACCGATGGCGAGCCCGGCAAGCTCGTCCCTTGGGCTGCGCCTGCGAGCTCTGTTTGCCGCCGAGCCTCGCTTGAGTCGCGACTCGATGTGGAAGCCCAGCGAACTCGTGGAGTGCCTGCACCGCGCCGAGCTTCCCTGGGTCCTCTGCAGCACCGCCGCCCCACCTGCGCATGCCGCGGCACTCGCGAGCGCTGCCCAGCGGGTCGTTTTTGATGCCGATCGCGGTCCGGATCGCGGCCTCGAAGCGGCCCCGATCACGCTGGCTCGCCTCGGACGGGCACGGCTCCTGGCTGGAGATCACGACGACCTGTTTGCCGCGACGCCCAACTATCTGTGCGGCTCAGCCCCGGAAGAGGCCGAGCGTCAGCGCCAGGCCGAGCTCTCTCCGTGAGAGGCATCGATGCAGTCGCTGCGGCCGTTTCCCCTGGCTCGTCTGGCCCGTGATCCGTCCCACCTGCCGCCTGAGCAAGCGCTGCGTCGGGTGCTCGGCGGCCGTCGCCCCGTTCTGCTCGATGGGGCGAGCGATGCCGATGGGCTGGGACGCTACTCGTACGCCGCCTGCGACCCCACCGCGCAGTACGTGCTGCCGCAGGTCCCGGACTGCGCCCACCTGCAGCAACCAGCCACCCCCAATGCACACTTCTTTGCAGGAGATGCAGGTGGCGTGCAGGTACAGGCTCCCGCCGCGCTCGCCTTTACCGACCTGCAGCGCTTCGTCGACGCGTGCCATCCCCAGATCGCCATCGGGCTGCTGGACTACGAGCTCGGGCGAGCCAGCGAGCGCCTGCCGCAGCGAGCCGCCGCTTCCGGGCTGGGGACCGCAGCGATCGACTTCGCGGCCTATGACGCGCTGTACCGCTATGACGCGCACACCCAGCAAGCAGATCTCTTGGCCGTCGATGCCGATGCGGCCGAGCGCCTGCGTCGCTACCTGCGGGTCGCCCCACCGCCGCTGCCTCCACTTATCTGCGGGCCGCTGAACAGTGATCTCTCGCCGCTGCAGCACGCCCAGGCCGTCGCCGCGATTGCGGATCGCCTGCTGGCTGGCGACTGCTATCAGGTCAACCTGTGCCGCACGCTGCGGGCTCACCTACCGACGGCGAGCATCGTGCCAGCCTACCTGCGCCTGCGCAGCTGTGCTCCGGCTCCGCTCGCCGCCTTCATACGACTCGACGGCGTAGACGCTCGGTCGCCAACGAGCCCAACTCTGCTATCGAACACGCCCGAGCTGTTCTTGCAGATCGACTGGTCGCAGCCTCGTGTCGAGACGCGGCCAATCAAAGGCACCCGGCCGCGGGGCGCCGACGCCGACAGCGATGCCCGCAGACAGCACGAGCTCGTGCTGTCGCGCAAAGATCAGGCGGAGCACGTGATGATCGTCGACCTCCTGCGCAACGATCTGGGACGCATCGCGCGCCCGGGCACGGTGGCTGTCGAGGGGTTCCTGCGTTGTGTCAGCTTGCCGACGGTGCATCACTTGGTGAGTACCGTCTCCGCCACCCCTGCACACGGCATCGGACTCGCGCAGCTCCTGCATGCGACGTTTCCGGGCGGCTCGATCACCGGCGCACCGAAGGTCGCGGCGATGCAGCTCATCGATGCGCTGGAGCCAAGACGGCGCGGCCCGTTCTACGGCGCGGTCGGCTGGCTCAGCCGGAATGGGGGCACGCTGGCGCTATGTATCCGCACCGCCGTCGCCACGGCCGACGAGCTAGTCCTCGCCGTCGGGGGCGGCATCGTGCTCGACTCGACGCCGGCGGAAGAGTGGGCCGAGACGGAGGCCAAGGCCGCAGCCTTCGCCCGCGCGCTCGCGACCGCGCCTTGAAGCTCAGCCCGCGATCGGCTCTATCGGCGTCCGCGGATAGTCGCGCTGACCGCGAGCGGCCTCCTCGATGACCGCCATGACCGACAACGCCACGTCCTCGCGGTAGGGCCGGCTGACTACCTGCACACCGACGGGCAACCCAGCACTGCCGCGCAGCGCATCGGCGCACTTGCCACCAAACATTCCGCGCGGTCCGGTCCAGTCCGTCTCGTCTTCGCGCACGCGAGTCACCGGCACGATACCCGCCGGGAAGTTCAGCAGCACGTAGCGGAACATGTACGAAAGGGTCAGCGTCAGATCGCCCGAGCTACCGATCGGCAGCGCCGGCAGCACATGTGGCGGACAGAGGACGGCGTCCAGGCTGCGCGCGTTCCAGGCATCGAACTCCGACCGGCGAATCGCGGTACGCTGGGCCGCGATCTGCCAGTACTCACTGACGCTCTTTTCACCCGCTGCACGCAGCATCCCCGCGAGACCCCGCTCGCCCTTTTTCTCGAGCAGCGCGGCCGCCGCAGCCCGCACCGGAGCCGGCATGCGCGACATGAGGTTGGCGAGCTTTAGCTGCTTGCAGATCGGCTCCCCCGCGAGCAAACGCAGCAGCGTCTGGGCCCCATCAGCGGTCATCCCCGCCAGCCACAGGTACAGCAGGTCTGAGGCCGCGGGGGGCTGGTATTCGACCAGGGTGGCGCCCGCAGCCCGCAGCGCATCGGCCGCCTGGCGCACGGCGCGCACGATGCTCGCCGAGGGTGTCACAAACCCATCATCGATGAAGTAGCCGATGCGCAGACCGCGCAGCGAGACAGGCTCACCCAGGGGCAGCGGTACCACGGCGGGATCCTGCTGGCTCTGTCGCTCCGGCGAAACGGCCCGCATCAGCAGCCAGAGGTCGCGAACGCTGCGCGCCATCGGTCCCATCTGGGACCGCGTGATCTCTTGCCCCTCGAAGGCCCCCAGCATGCCACGCACCGACCAACGATCGACCGTGGGCTTCAGCGCGCAGATGCCCGTGAAGTGCGCCGGAATGCGCAGCGATCCACCGATATCGGTGCCGATACCCAGCGGCGTCTGCCCCGAGGCCAGAGCCGCAGCCTCGCCACCGCTGGAGCCACCCGGCGTGCGGCCGCTGTTCCACGGATTGCGGGTGACGCCAAAGATGGCGTTGTCGGTCTCTTGCACCATCAGGAGCTGCGGCACGTTGGTCTTGCCCAAAATGATCGCACCAGCGCGACGAAGCTCCGACACCACCAGCGCGTCTTTTTCCGAAGCCCGCCCCACCCGCGACTGCACGCCCAGCGTCGCGTCGGTGCCGGCGACCTCGATGTTGTCCTTCACGGTCATCGGCAGACCATGCAGGAGTGGCAGACTCTCCGGGGTGCTCGCGGCCTTGCGCTCGCGATCCGCGGACTCGGCCAGATCCAGCGCCTGCTGGTCCATGCGAGCGATAAAAGCGCCCAGCCGACCATCGACATCGCGGCGCCGTGAGATCAGCGCTCGCACGATCTCGACCGAGGAGGTTTCTCGTCGAGCCAGGGCCTCTTTCAGGGCGCACGCATCCAGTTCGTGTAGCTGCATGACTGCCCAGCCTACAGCCCTGCTCAGCCCCGAACAATCCCATTACAACGCGGTGCGCCATGCATGCCCAAGCCCATCGAATGATCCGTCCAAATGACGGGAGCGGCAGGTCGCTACGACGCTGTAGCCGGATGGCTGGCGAAGTGGCGGCGCTTGAAGAGCTCAGAGACCAGCGCATAGAGCCCAGTGATGGAGAGCAGCAAGGCCAGGATCGATCCAGGAATCGGCACCAAGCCCAGTGCCCCTACCCCCGGCAAGTAGGGCAGCGCCACCGCCGCCGCTGCGACCCCAGCTACCGAGAACAACAGCAGCGACGACGGACGACTGCGCAGGAGCGGGCCCCGTGTGCGCATGATGAGCAAAATGACCACCTCGGTCAGAAGCGACTCGACAAACCAGCTCGACTGAAACACCGCGGCCGAGGTGTTGAGGCGACGCAACAGCCAAAACGTCAGCAGATCGAAGAACGAGCTGATGCAACCAAACAGCATCATGAAGCGCCGGATGGCGTGCGCATCCCAGCGCCGCGCCGTCTGTAGCTGCTCAGCATCGACGCGGTCGCCGCCCAGCGTCATCGCCGGCAGATCGGACAGCAGGTTGTTGAGCAAGATCTGCTTGGGCAGAAGCGGCAAGAACGGCAGAAACAAGCCCGCCACGGCCATTGACAGCATGTTGCCGAAGTTGGCGCTGGCCGTGATGTAGATGTACTTGAGCGTGT
>DAORCZ010000255.1:0-9438 GCA_035345735.1 Pseudomonadota bacterium
GAGCCCATCTTGCGCAGGTACATGCGCACTGGGTCGTTGGTCTTGCTGTACCCACCGTCGAAGTCGTCGTCCTCGTCTTCCTCTTTCTTTTCTTCTTCGTCGAGGATCTCGGGAACCTTAGGGCCAGCAGCGGTGCCCGAGTGGACTTTGACGCTGTTCGCGGAGTCGACAACCTCGATGCCTTCGTCCCCCAGCGACGAGAGCCAGTCATCGATCTGATCCGATGAGACGACGTCGTCGGGCATGTGGTCGTTGACGTCGTCGTAGGTCAGATAGCCCTTGGCTTTCCCCATCGAGATGAGCTGCTGTTTGCGGCGCTCGGTTTGGTCTCGGTTCATCTGCCGGGTTCCTTTGGCGTTCCTTCTGGATGGACTAGGTCTTAAGGAGCTGGGGAATCTATCACGGTCGCGGGCGCGGATGCGAGGCCGCGGATCTGTTCGCGCAATAGAATTAGCTCGCGTATTCGTTGGTTGATGGGCAATCGAGTCTCAGCGTCGCCGCTGCCGGCCAGCCTCGCGAGTCGCTGCGTGAGGTCTTTGATCTCTCGCTGGATGGCGCGATCGCGGATCTGGTGGCAGAGCTGCGCCAAGGTCTGTTCTGGATTTTCTGAAGGAAGAGATTTGCCCGAGAAAATGGCTGCCGCAACTTCTGCTCGCTCTTCTTCTGGGGCCAGCGCCAGCAAGCGCTCGAGGGTCACGCTCTGACCTTGGCCTAGCTCGTCGCGCGCTTGGCGCAGCATCTCGGCTAGCACCGGATCGTCCAGCGCATCCAGCACTTCCTCTTCCACGTAGGGCAGGAGCGTTGGGTGGTGTCCCAGCAGCAAGAAGAGGCGCATCGCCAGCGGGTTCCAGGTCGATGCGCCAGATGCGGGCCGGGCGGGGGGCTGGCGGGGGCTCACCATCGCGGGCGGGGCAGCTGGGGGCGGGCTGGCAACCTCGCGGCTCGCGGCTCGTGCTCCTCGGCTGGCCTCTAGCTGTCGCCAGATCAGATCTGGGCGCACTCCAAGGGCGCTGGCGACGCGATCGACGTGTAGCTCGCGAGCGGTATCGCTGCGGACCGAAAGAAGAAGCGGCGTCAGCCGCTCCAAGAGCTTGGCTCGCCCTCCCGTACTCTGGGTCTCGGCCTGGGCCAGCGCCTCGTCAACGACATAGTCGATGGCTGGCCGCGCCGAGCGGATTGCCTTGTCCAGACCTTCGGGGCTCTTCTGCGCAAAGGTATCCGGGTCCTCGCCATCAGGCAGGCGCGCGATGCGGACGTCCAGATTGCCCGAGGTCAGGGTCGCCATGTCGCGCAGGCTGGCCTCGGTGAACAGGAAGATGTCCTTCATCGTTGCGGCTCGACCGGCGCGGTCGCCATCGAGCATCAGGACCACGTGCCCGTCTTCGCCGAGGAGGCGGGACAGCAGCTTGGCCTGCGACTCGGTGAGCGCGGTTCCCATCGGCGCGATGCAATGATCAACGCCACTTTGATGCAGCGCGATGACATCGAAGTTGCCTTCGACAATCACCACCTGTCGGCGCTTGCGAATGGCATCCCGAGCGGCGTGCAGGCCGTACAGATGGTCGCCCTTGCGATAGAGCGGGGTCTCGGGCGAGTTGATGTACTTGGCGCCGGCCTTGTCCGGGTTGGCGCTTGGTTCGGCGCTCGGCAGGACGCGACCGCCAAAGGCCACGACATCGCCAAGCGTCGTTGCTGCTCGTCCCCCCATCGGCACCAGGAGCGGAAACATGATGCGATCGCGGAAGCGGTCGTAGTGCGTGGCCGAGGCCGCGGGTGCGCGCCGTGGCAGGGGCGGCGGACTCTGACTGTCGCTGCCTCGGCGAATCAGCAGGCCAGCCAGCTCGGCGAGCTCGTGCGGCACGTTCTTCTGGGCGAACAGACGCAAGAGTCCGTCCCAGGCATCGGGGGCGTAGCCCAGCCGGAATCGCGCCGCTAGCTCGGCCGAGACGCCACGCTTTTCGAGATAGGCCCGAGCTCGCTCGTTTTTTCCCAGCTCGGCTTCGAAGTAGCGCGTTGCCAGCTCATTCAGTCGCAGGAGGAGCTGTCGCAGCTCGTCTTGTCGATTCCCGCCGCTGCTCGCGGGACGACCGTCGCGTCCCCGCTCGCTGCGACCGGAGCCTCCGGTGCGGCTATCTGGGGGAGGCTCGGGGATGATGACGCCAGCTCGACTGGCCAGATCTTTGGCGACCTCGACGAAACTGCGGCCGGTCAGGTCGACCAGGAAGCGGAAGACGTCTCCGGTCTTGTGGCAGCCGAAGCAGTAGAAGAAGCCCTTGGCGGGGCTGACGGTAAAGCTCGGCGACTTTTCAGGATGAAACGGGCACAGGCCCTGGTAGTTGGCGCCGCTGCGGCGTAAGGGCACGTGCTCGCCAATGATGGCGACGAGATCACTGCGCTCGCGGATCTCCGCGATGATGTGGTTGGGGATAAGCGCCAAGCTCTAGCCTTTAGCGTTGCTGTCGCCCGCCAAGGAGGAATGAGAGGGGAGAGGGATGCCGGAAGGCAGCTCCAAAGATCAGCGTAAGTGGGCGGTATTGTGGGCAAATTGTCGCCGGGCGTCAAATCTCCCGACGTCGGTCGCGCGGCTAGAGCGGCTAGATTGGGGGCTTGAGGCTCTGCAGGGTGGTGCGGACCGTCGTGACGATCTCTTGCCAGTTGTACAGGGCATAGATGCCCAGCGCGACAACGAGGAGCGCGATCTCGCCGATGCGTCGCAGGATGACGCGACCGCGTCCCGGTTCGGGCGGGGGCATCATCGGCTGGCCCGGCTGCGGATAGGCCATCGCTTGCCCGGGCTGCGGATAGGCTTGGCTGGGGTAGCCAGCGTTTGGCGGTGGGTAGCCGGGCTGGCCGTAGGCGGTCGGCGGCGCCGCATAGCTTGGCGGCTGGGCGTAGCTCGGTGGGCTCGCCACGGCCGTCGCTGCCCCGGGAGGCGTATACGGATGCGGCGTCTGGGGAGGCGGGGTCACGGCGGTAGGTCCAGGGCTCGCGACGGTAGCGGGCTCAGCAACCGGCGTCTGACTGTCTCCGCTGAACGCCGCGATGCCGCGAATGCCGCGACAAGCGGTCCGCAGATCCTGGATGACATCGCGCATGGTCCGCGGCCGAAGCTCGGGCTGGCGGGACAGCATGCGACGGATGACCCGCGCCAGCTGCGGCTGTACACCAAACTGCACCGGGTCAGGAGGCGTGGCCTCCATGTGCAGCATGATCCACTCGTAGGCGGTGGCGGCACTGTAGGGACGCTGGCCGCACAGCATCTCGAACATCATTACGCCGAGGGCATAGATGTCGGCGCGACCATCGATATCGGGGCGGGCCTGCCACTGCTCTGGGGCCATGTAGGGCGCGGTGCCGATGATCATGCCGGTGCTGGTCAGCTTCTCGTCGGTCTGCAGCGGATCGCCGCGCAGCTTGGCGACCCCGAAATCGAGGACCTTCACGAACTCGGGATTGGTGGTGCGCTCGACGATGAACACGTTGTCGGGCTTGAGGTCGCGGTGGACGATCTGCAGGTTGTGGGCGGCCTGTAGGGCGCTGGCGATTTGTACGGCGATGTTGACGGTGCGCGCCGCATCCAAGCGTTTCTCGCGCTGGATCAGCTTGGTTAGCACCGCGCCGTTTAGCATTTCCATGACCTGATAGCAGGTCCCGTCGGGAGCGATGCCGCCATCGAAGATCTGGACGATGTTTTCGTGCTCAGCGCGGCTGGCGGCGGAGGCTTCGTTGAGGAAGCGCTGCTTCATCCCGCTCTGCGTCGAAAGCTCGGGCTTGAGGACTTTGATGGCGCCCTTTCGGCCCTGGATGGTGGCGTGCTCGGCCTCGTACACGGCGCCGAAAGCCCCCTCGCCCAAGAGACGACTGAGGCGCCAGTTCCCCAAGGTCTGGCCGACCAGAGACTGCATCTCCATCTGGATATCGTATCAAAATCAGGCGGGTCGGCGGCAGACCACAAGGCCGAGGTATTCGCCCAGTCGCTGCTCGCGTACCTCGACGAAGCCTACCTCGCCGAGGGCCCGTAGCAGGGCCGGGGCATCCGGGCGGTCATGCTCAGGGTGGTTCATCAGGCGGCGCCAGAGCGGGTGACTGATGAAGGCGGCATACGACTCCTCCAAACAGAGCTGCCCCCCGGGGCGCAGCACGCGATAGGTCTCGCGCAGGGCGTGTCGCCAGTCTGGCGCGTGGTGAATGACGCCAAAGCAGACCACCGCGTCGTAGCTCGCGCTGGCGACGGGGATCTGTGCGATGTCGGCGCAAAAGACGTGCAGTGGCAGTCCTGCGCCCTGGGCGCGTGCCTGGGCCCGTCGGAGCTCGCGGCGATCGAGGTCGAAGCCATCGACGCGTCGGGTCCCGGCCGTGCGCAGCAACATCTCGGCCCCGGCCCCGTCGCCGCAGCCGGGCTCTAGCACGTGCTTGGCGGTCAGCTCGGCCCCCAGCTTGGCAAACGTCGAGAGCGTTACGGTGCGCTGCAGCCAGCGCCGCAGCGGGTTGCGCATCAGGAAGGTCTCAAACCCCGTCATCCGTCGGAATCGTCCGTCGGTATTTTAGATCGGCCGACGGGCGGCCCGCGGGGTTTCCTGCCTGTGCGAGGGACTAGCGGACGGTGGGACGAATGCGGCCGTCGTGGGCCTGGATCTCGGGGACCAGGCAAGTGACGTTGGAGTAGTCGTAGGGCCCAAGCGGCGTCACGCCCTTGATGTTGCTCCACTGCGGATCGGTGGCCGAGCAGCGGGCGCGTGAGTCGGTGTCCGGCAGGGAGCGGATGTAGTCGGCAAGCGCGTCGCGCAGGCTGATGCCGGTGTTGAAGCGAGTGGTGTTGCGCTTGAGCACCACGAAGCCCGAACCACCGACGGAGATGAAGTCGTTCACCGCGGCCTTGTAGCTGGCAAAGCAGTCGAGTGGCTTGCAGTTCTTGCGATCGACCGAGCCATCAGGCAGGCGGCAGCCGTCGCCCATCACGATGTCGAACGAGTGCGGCCCGATCCACTGCTGGCGCTCAGCTTCGGTGGCGCGCAGGCGATCTTGGCAGTTGCGTGGCACGGTCCAGGTCGAGCGCGGTCGGCTATCGCAGGCGATGGAAAAGTACACGCCCGAGACCTGCACCTGGGTGCGGCAGCCGCGCTCCGAGCTGCGCTCGGCGACGAAGTCGAACATCTGCAGCATCTCGTCGCCGGACAGGAACTGGGTGGTGATGGTGTTATCGAATGGGAAGACGTTGTAGAGCTGCTCTAGCGTCAGCGGCCCGGACTCGAAGTCGGCGCGGATGCCGAGCGCGTTGGTCAGGCCGAAGTCGGCTTCGACGCGTCGTCGCAGGCGCATCGCCGTCGCCACCAGGTTGCCAAGCTGCGAGTCGCCACCCCCGGGATCGTTGCGCAGCACCTTGGGACAGGTCGCGCTTCCCGTCGGACAGGGCACGACGGCGTAGACTTGGCCGAGGTTTAGGATCTGCTTCATGCGGATCTCATACGGCTCCAGCAGGCGCAGCATGTCGGGATCGGGAGGAATGCAGACGACGCGCGGCCGGGGCGGCGGACCGGCGCCTCGCCACGGGCAGGCCAGCGGTGGATTCGAAGGGTGCGGCGGATCGCAGCGGATCAGCGGATCACAGGGATCTTCGGGATCGCCATCCCGCCACACGCGCTCGGTCACTGGGATGGCACGATACGTATAACTCTTGACGAAGGTGCGCCGCAGCCGGGGATCTACCGAGGTGGGGTCGCCCATGCGCACCACCATGTCCAGCGAGCCGACGAACTTCGCGAAGGCGCCAGAGTTGACGATGATGGTGTGGCCGATGAACGTGCCGTCGGTGTCAAAGTGCGCCAGATCGACCGGCGGGTTGTACACCACGTGCAGGTGCCCACCGAGGATGATGTCGATGCCCTCGATGTCGCCGAACATCTGCAGGTTGGTGTCCATCGACTGGGCTTCGGCGGCGTCATCGGCGATCTCGGCCGCGACCACCTGATCTTCGTCGGGGCCGGCGTGGCTCAGCAGCACCAGCAGATCGACCTGCGGGCGGAACACGCGTACCAGATCGCCCACCGCCTGCTTGGCTTCGCGGGCCCGGATGCCCAGCGAGTTATCGCCTTCGACTGAGCTATTCAGCGACGAGACATTGCCCAGCCCGATCACGCCGATGCGGATGCCCTGGACGTTGTAGATCGACACCGGCTGGATAAAACGGCCGAGCTTGGGGGCGCGCTGGTCGTCGGCGTCAGCCCACTCGTAGTTGGCGGCCAGCACCGGGAAGTTGGGGCCGTTGTTCATCAGTTGCAGGCCCAGCAGCACCGCGCCCTTGTCGAACTCGTGGTTGCCCAGCGCCATTCCCTGCACGCCCAGAAGGCCCATGGCGCGGGCCTCGGTCTCGCCGTTAAAGACGTTGAAGACCGGCGCACCTTGGAACATGTCGCCCGAGTCGAGGTGCAGCGAGCGTGGGGCTCGCTCGCGCTCGCGCTTGACCACGGTCGCCATACGGCCCAGGCCACCGACGGACGCGGTGGGGAAGGCGGCACAGTCGCTGTCTTGCTTGCAGTTGCGACCGAAGTCGGTGCTGCAGAGTCCGTCGCTGCGGCAGACACCCGGCAGGGCCAGCAGGCCCAGCGCGCGATCCGGCGTGTTCGGCGCGTACTGATAAGGCTGCAGTCGCGAGTGCACGTCCGAGGTGTGCACCATCACCAAGCGCACATCCTGGCCGCGCAGATCGTCAGGCTCGCGGTGATAGGTGCAGGCCGTTAAAGACAGCAGCAAAGCAGGAAGGGACAGGAGGGCACTGCAGAGACGCCGCATGGGCGGAGCGTAGCGAATGATCAGGTCTCGACCAAGCGATTTTCAGACGAGCGTGGCGGCGGCTGGGGCGGCGGGCTGAGGTTCTGTGGCGCGTCGAGTTCGCTTTGCTCGGGACCGTGCAGCGCGATGCGGGCGTAGCGGGTGCCTGGCGGCGGGGCCGTGCCGAGCAGCGCATGCGCTGCTTCACTGGGCTTGGCGCCCCCGTCTTGCGCCAGGCGCAGGCGGGCAATGAAGATGCGGCCGGTCTGGCCCATGCCCAGCGACGCGGCAAGCTCGGCTTCGACGGACGGCGCCAAGATCTCGGCAGCCAGCAGGTAGCGGCCGACGTCGATGTTTTTCACCTCGCGCTTTTCGCGAGAGCGGCGCTCGACGATCAGGGCCTCCGGCGGTCGCTCGCGGAAGCGGGTCACTGCATCGAGGTCGCAGTCCGACCCGGGCGGCAGGACGATGGCGAAGTCGGTGCTGGTCAAGAGCTTGGCCAAAGACGGCGCCCCCTCGGGCAGCAGGGCCACGCGATCGATGACCAGACCCTCGGGAGCCGCCGCCGCCAGACGGGCTGCTAGCTCAGCGGCGGGCAGAGCCACGCGCCCATCGGGGTGACGATCGCTGGCCACGCTCTCAAGCCGCATATCGACGACCTCGCACAAGCTCGACACCCCCAAGCCCAGCGCCGGACCGAAGCTCATGTCGGGCTTGGGATGGAAGCCGCGCGTGTAGATCATCTCGACCTGGGCTCGTCGCAGCATGCGGGCAAGCAGGCGCATGGTGTCGAGGTGCGCAATGAACGAGGCACCGCCGATCTTGCGATACAGGATGCGGTACATGTGCCCGCGCGACTGGTTGAAGGCAGCCTGCGGCTTGGTCTTGCCAGGGCCGCTTGCCTCTGGCGCAGGGGCAGACTCGCTCGTCGGTGCGGCGGCGCTCGCAGCCCCCTCGGCCTCGACCCGCGCAGCCGGTGGGGTGCGGCGCTGTTCGTGAATCTGCCGTCGGCGCTCTTCGTTCGAAAGCGGCGGCGGTGGGCGCTTGTCGGCGCCGAGCTTGCGCAGCGCGACCAGCCGATCTTCGCGCATCGCCGTCAGATCACAGGCCACGCCGCAGTCGTAGCAGACCAGCTTGCGCTCGTCGGCCAGCGCATCTTCCAGGTTGTTGTGATGGAGCAGCGAGCCGTACGGCTTGCCGCAGGGCGGCGACAGCCGATCCTTCATCGCCTTGCGATACTCCGACAGCAGGAAGCCGTCCTCCAGCCCGACGTCCAGGTGATCCCAGGGCAGGCGAGCATCGACGGGCAGGGTCATGAAGTACGGCGTCGGATCGATGCCGCAGGCCTGCAGCGCGGCCTCCCAGCGCTCGACGCGGAACTGGTCATCCCAGCTATCGAAGCGGGCTCCGGCTCGCCAGGCGGCTTCGATGACATTAGCCAGCGGACGATCGCCGCGCGACAGGATGCCCTCGACCCACGACTGGTGGCGGTCGTGATGACGAAACTCGATGCGCTCGCGCCGCGTTAGCTCGCGCAGCAGGGTCTGCTTCTCGGCGATCTGCTCCGAGGTGTCCTGGGCGCACCACTGAAACGGCGTATGCGGCTTGGGCACGTGGCTGCTCACCGACACTGTGACATCGGCATCCGAGCGGATTTTCTTACCCAGTCGGCGCAGCCGTCCGCCGGTCTGGGCGATGCCGGCCACGTCGTCCAGGGTCTCCGTCGGCAGGCCGATCATGAAGTAGCACTTCATGCGCGACCAGCCGCGCGAAAAGATGTTCTCGGCCGACTGCGTGATGTCCTCTTCGGTGACGTTCTTGTTGATGACATCGCGCATGCGCTGCGTGCCGGCTTCCGGCGCGAAGGTCAGGCCGGTGGCGCGGACACTGGCCATCTCATCGAGGATCTCGGGGTTTAGGCCGTAGGCGCGCAGCGAGCTCACCGACAGTGAGACTTTCTCTTTGCGCAGCCGGGCCATCACCTTTTTCATCAGCGGCAAGATGCACGAGAAGTCGGCGGTCGAAAGCGACGTCAGCGAGGTCTCGTCATAGCCGCCGTTCTTGATGCCCTGCACGACGGCTTCGACGATGGCCTCGGGATCGCGCTCGCGCACCGGGCGGTAGATCATGCCGGCCTGGCAGAAGCGGCAGCCTTCGGTGCAGCCGCGGGCGATCTCGACGCTGACCCGGTCGAAGATGGCCTCGGCATAGGGCACCGGGGCGTCGGCGGGGAAGGGGAACTGGTTGAGGTCTTTGACCCAGGTACGTAGAACCGTCGAGGGGACCGCTTCGCCTTCCGGCGAACTGCGTAGCTCGGGCAGCGGCCCGTCGACCACGACGCGCTGACTGCTCGGCTCAAAGCGCGTGGCGTAGAGCTCGGGGACGTAGATGGCGCCGCGGGCGGCAAGACGAATCAGGCGCTCACGGCGCGACAGACCGGCACGCTTGAGCTCGGCGTAATAAAGCAGAAGCTCGGGCAGCACCTCTTCCGCTTCGCCGAGGAGGAAGCAGTCGAAGAACGGCGCGATCGGCTCGGGATGGGTGGCGGTGGGGCCGCCGCCGATGATCAGCGGATGGTGATCGCCGCGCTCGGCCGCCCGCAGCGGGATGCCGCCCAGGTCGAGCAGTGTCAGGCAGTTGGTGTAGGTCAGCTCGTACTGCAGCGACATG
>DAORCZ010000256.1:0-9417 GCA_035345735.1 Pseudomonadota bacterium
GAGATCGTCCACCGCGACGTCTCGCCGCACAACATCCTCATCAGCTTCTCGGGCGACGTGAAGATCTCGGACTTCGGCATCGCCAAGGTCGCCGAGCGCGCCTCCGCGCAATCGACCGGAACCGTCAAAGGCAAGCTCGCCTACATGAGTCCCGAGCAGATCACCGGCCAGCCCCTCGACGGGCGCACCGATATCTACTCGATGGGCATCGTGTTTTGGGAGCTCCTGACCCGGCACCGCCTGTTCTTCGGCCCCGACGAGCATGACGTCATTCGTCGGGTGCGCGACGGCATCGTTCCCTCGCCGCGGCAGTACAACCAAGACCTTCCCGAAGAGGTCGAAAAGATCGTCATGAAGATGCTGGTTGCCAATCGCAGCCAGCGCTATCAGTCGGCCGGCGAAGTGGTCCGCGCGCTGTGCGCCCTGCCGCAGTACAACTATGACGCGCAGGCGCTGGGCGAGTACATGCGCGCGCTCTTCCCCGAGGAGACGCGCAACTGGACGCAGGTTCTGCAGACCTTGCTCGCCACGCCCGGCAAGGCGACCAAGGGCGTCGATCCTTCCGGGCTGATGCCGGTCAAGGCGAAAGCCCCAAGCGCCGCGGCCCCGCCAGTCAGCAGCGAAGCTGAAGCCGAAGGCGCTAGCGAGCCACCTGCCCCCGGCCCGGCTGCTGCCACCATGCTACCGGGGGCCATCTCCGCCGCTGCACTGATGCCGGCGAAGGCCCCGCCACCCGTCGGTCCGCCGCCACCGCCGCCCAAAGGCTCGGACCCCGGCAAAGCGGCGTCGCAAGCACCAACGCCCCCCACGAATGCAACCGCGCAGGCTCCCTCGGCAACGAGCCAGCCTGCCAGCCCAGCAAGGCCGCCTCCCCCGCCACCACCGACACGACATCTTCCGCAACCCGCAAGTCCAGACAGCGAGCCGGCGCCGAACCCGCCGGCCCCAGGGAGCCCCATGGCAGGTTCAGAACAAAAGACTCAGATCGCTACCGAGATGCCACCCGAGGTAGCCAACGCCCTCGCCAACCAAGGGACGCCCGGATCCGCCGGAGCCCCACCGCCCGCAGCCCCACCCGCCGCCGCAGGGGGCGCGGCAGCCGGAGCCCGCACGATGATTGCGTCGGCTCCCTCGCTACCCAGCCCGCCACCACCGGGAGCCCCACCGGCAGCCGATGCCGGAGCGCGCACGATGATGGCCACGGCTCCCGCAGTGCCAGCGCTCGGCGGGGGGCAAGCGACGCTGATCGCCGGCCCGGGAGGTGCCCCGCCAGGCATGGGTGGCGCGACGCCGAACGCCGCGGGCTTTAACAACAACGGCCCGGCCTCCTCGCCCGGCGGACGTGTGGCGCACCTTGCCCTGAAGCCCGCCAGCGCCATGTTCAGCGCAGCGCCGCAGAGCGGCAATGTGCTGGCCACTGGCAAGTGGGTCATCGGTCCGGTGGTCGCGCTCGTGGTCATGCTGATCACCGCTGCGGTCGCCAACCGCATCTGGCCGCCGGCGACGGGCAGCGGTGGCGGTGGGCCAAGCTTCCTGGCCGCCAAGCGAGCGATCCAGATCGCCTCCGAACCGCCGGGGGCTGAGGTGCAGGTCGATGGCTTGGTGCTGGACGAAAAAACGCCGACGTCGGTCAAGGGCGAGATCGGCAAGACGGCGCGCATTCGCATCAGCCTGCCGGGCTACGACCCGCACGAGGTCACGCTGAGCTTCACGCAAGACGCGCGACCGCCGTACAAGGTGAAGCTGTTTAAGGCCGGCACCAAGCAGAAGTCGCTCGACCCCAGCACGTTCGACGAGCGCCCCGACGTCTCGAAGCCCGACGAAGACGACGACGGCAAGAAGCCGACCGGCAAGGATGATGGCAAGAAGGCCGTCGCCGACAAAGACGAGAAAAAAGACGAGAAAACCGACAAGAAGGACGAAAAGGTCGAAAAAACCGACAAGAAGGACGGCAAGAAGAAGGACGGAGAAGAAGAAGACGAGGACGGCGGCAAGAAGAAGAAGGGCAAGAAGGAAGGCGACGCTGCCAAGAAGGGCAAGGCCACGCTGACCATCCTCGTGCGGCCCTGGGCCATCGTCTACGTCGACGGTAAGAAGCTTCAGCAGACCCCGCTGCGCAACTATCCGATCAGCGCGGGCGCGCACAAGATCCTCTTGGTCAACGACACCAAGGGCAAGCGCGAAGAGATCAAGCTCAAGGTCAACGCTGGCGAGGCTGTTCCCGAGATCAAGCGCACCTGGGAATAGCCTCGGTCGCCCTCTTCCCCCCTCGCCCTCTTCCCCCCTCGCCCTCTTCCCCCCTCGCCCTCACGAACGCGGCAGCGGTCCACGACCGCTGAGCCAGGCCCGGCTAGTAGAGCAGACCGATCGACTCGGCCTGCTTCTTCACCGTCGCGCGCACGCTGCCATCGAAGCCCTTGGCGGGAGCCGCCGCGGCCTTGCTGCGCAGGTAGGCATCGCGCTTGGCCGACATGTCGTTGATCTGGCCCAGGATGGCGCTGCGCTCGCTGTTCTTCTTTTCGAGCGCGGCCTGGCGTTCAGCGGCGGGCAGGCCCTGCAGATCTTCGGGCAGCTCGCTGCCTTCTACGCGGTTCAGATCGACGCGCTTATTGGCCACGTCGTCCAAGAGATCGCCTTCGCTGACCGCGGCGTTGCGACCGCGCGAGCCCATCAAGCCAAACCAGCCGGCGCGCTCGGCCTGCGCCGCGGCGGGCGCTTCCAGGCTGTGCTTGGCCTTGCTGAGCACGCGGGCTCGCTTGTCGGCGCTGCCGTACGGCACAGCGGTCTCGGTGAGCGCGCGGTTGAGGCGGGCTAGCTCGCCGTCGTAGGGGGTCGCGGTCTCGACCATGCCGCCGCTCTGCTCGACGCTGCTGAACTCGCCGCCAGCCCGATTGGCGATGTCCAGCCAGGCCATCCGCGTGCTCTCATCGCTGCCGCAGCGCACGGTATTGATGACGATCCCGCGCGAGCGCGCCTGCTCGGCAATCGCGCGATGGTTGAAGCCGTCGTTGTAGTCGGTGTGCGGCGGGGCGTCGCCGACCAAGTACACCAGCTTGAGGGCGTTCTTGTTGCTCGACCAGCTGGTGCGGAAGACGGCATCGTGCAGCGCCTTGGAGACGTGCTCAGGCGTGTCGCCGCCGCCCCCAGCATGAAAGGCGGTGAGGTTCTGATACACGCCATCCAAGTCGTCGGTCAGATCGAAAAAGCGCGTCACGTACTCGTCGCCGACATCGCGATAGGCGACCAGGCCGATGCGCAGCTCAGGGGCCGGACGGCCCTGGGCGATGAAGCGGGCGATCTCCCAGATCTTGCGCTTCGCCCCGTCGAGCAGTGCGCTCATCGAGCCGGTCGTATCGAGCACAAACACGACATCCACTTGCGGTCGCGCCGAGGTCGGCAGCGGCGCCAAGACCTGCGCCGGCTTGGGCGGCGGCGGCGGCGGTGGCGCGGTACCACTGGGCGGACGAGGCAGGAGCGCCATGGCTGCCCACAGAGCCAATCCACCAGCCCCCCCGAGGATGGCGTAGGTCAACAGCGGACGACGCGAGCGCGGCGGTCCAGCATCGCTTGCGCGCCGAGCCGGCTCAGACTTCGGCTCAGACTTGGACGCGGACTCGGGCTTAGCGGACGCGGGTTTGGCCGGCTCGGCCTTGGCTGGTTCGGCTTTGGCGGGCTCTGGACTGGCGGCGGCCGGCTCCTTGGCGGGGGTCGCCGCGGCAGCCGCAGCAGTGACGGCTGGGCTGTCCGGTGGGGCCCCGCCTCCGCTCGGCTGGGTGCTCTCAGTCGGCGACGTCGCTCGGTTCTCGCTCGATCCTTCGTCCTGGCTCTGCATGACGGCTCTCCTACACGGCGGATACGCGGTTTTCGCGGTGACAGCCGCTATCAACGAGCCCGCTGCAGAAACGATCTACGGCAGGAGCCTGGCTCAGGCGTCTTTCAAAAAGGTGCGCAGTCGTTCAGCCACCGCGACCGGTAGTGCATCAAAACGAACGCCGGTGGCGCGATAGGTCGAGCCATCCTGCGCCGCGCGATCAAAGGCCACCTCGCCGGCCACTTCCAAAAGCTGCCCATCATCGGGAAGCTGGAAGGCCAGGCGCAGCGGCGTGTGCTGCGGCAAGAGCGGCTCGTGGTCATCGCAGCGTCGCAGGAGACGCATGCCTCCCAGCCCTAGGTCGGCCGACTGCGCGAGGTGTAGCTCGGCGGGGTGCTGACTCGTCGCGACCACCTCCTGCCGCACCGCCACCGACAGCGGCTGCCGCTCACAGCCACGGCGCTCGGCACCCCGCTGTCGTCGATCCCGACCCCGGCGCTCACGGCCCTCGATGCGGGTAGCGGCAACTTCGGATTCGCGCGGCGTGTGGGGAGAGTCCATGTAAGCCATGGTAGGACAATCTGCGCCCTGCGCCAATATCTGCAATTGGCGCGATCGCCCGTCCTCGCCCGCTGCTTACTTGAGGGCCCGCACCGCGGCTTCGATCTCGCCCTCGCTGTGGACGCCGTGGAAGACGCGCCGGACCAGGCCGTTGCGATCTACCAAGACCAGATGCGGGATCGAGCTGACGTGAAAGTGCGCGGCCGCCTCGCCGTTGTCCATACCGACGGGCAGACCCAGCCCAAAGCGACGGACGAAGGCCCGGGCCCCCATCACATCCCCGCTGGTCTCGACGGCGATGGCGCGCAGGCCCTCGGTCTCTAGGCGCTTGTAGACGCGGTCGACGATCGGCAGCGACTCTTTGCACGGGCCGCACCACGTCGCCCAGAAGTCGATGAGCACCGGGTGACCGCTCTGCGCCGACAGGTCAAAGTCCGAGCCGCCTTCGAGCCGAGGCACAACCAAGCTCGGCGCCTGCTTGCCCGAGCGGGGGGTCTGACTGCGCTTGCTGAGCAGCCACGAGCCGTCATAGATGGCCAGCACGCAGAGCGCAGCCAAGAACAGCCCGCCCCCAAGTGCAGCCGAAAAAACCGAGCGACGCCCGATGTCGGGTGAGCCCTCGACCTCGGCATGGGCGGCGAGGTCGTCTTCGGTGGTTGCGCCCCCGGCGGTCGCCCGCGCAAGGACGCCGCGCAGGGTCAGCAGGCTGACCAGCCAGTGCAGACCCCAAGCGGTGAGGGCCGCGTACGAGATGCCTTGCAAGACCGCCGCGCTAGGCGTGTACCGCAGCGCCGCGCAGGCGAGAGCGGCCAGCGTCTGCACGCCCAGCCAGGCCAGCCAGCCGTGGGCGGTGACATCGGCGGTCAGGCCAGAGCGCAGTCGCGACTCGCGCCGCCCCAGGATCAGCGACATCACGATGCCGCCCAGAAAGATGCCCAAAAGGTCGATCGACAGCGCCTGCAGCAGCCCCAAAAGCAGCGAGCGCGAGTCGTCGCGGACGAAGGTCGTCGTCTCGCCGGTGAGAAGGCGCAGCGGGACCAGCCACAGGACATCCGACAAGCCCCCGGGCTCCCCCGCGAGGAGCGCCAGCGCAGCCCGCCGCGGCGTAAACAGCGCCCGCCCCAGGCGAGCCACAGCCCCCGGGGGGGATGCCGAGCGGGACGAGCCGGCAGGCGTGGAGGTGACTTCGGGCGTGGACATGCTGCTCAGTCTAGCCTCGCACACTGCGGCGCCGCTCGCGCTCGTAGATAATGCGCAGGCCGGTGAGGGTTAGAAGCTCGTCGATATGTTCGATGGTGCGGCTGTCGCGAGCGATCAGCGGAGCCAGCCCGCCGGTGGCAATCACCCGCAAGGGAAAATCGACCTCGCCCCGCATGCGCTCGACGATGCCATCGACGAGACCAACGTAGCCATAGACCAGACCAGACTGCATGCTCGTCACCGTGTTGCGACCGATTACGCTGCGCGGCCGAACCAGATCGACGCGCGGAAGCTTGGCCGCCGCGTGAAATAACGCGTCCGCGCTGATGCCAATTCCAGGGGCGATGGCGCCGCCCAGGTACTCGCCCTTGGGGGTCACGACATCGAAGGTCGTGGCCGTGCCGAAGTCGACGACCAGACAGCCGCTGCGATAGCGCTCGTAGGCGGCGACGGCGTTGATGATGCGGTCGGCGCCGACCTCGCGCGGGTTGTCGTAGAGCACCGGCATGCCCGTGCGCGTGCCCGGACCGACGACCACTGGCTCGACGCCGAGATAGCGCACAAACAGGGTCTGAAACGCGCGCAGCACAGGAGGAACCACGGTGGCCAGCACGCCGGCCGTGACACCGCGCTCGGCCTTGCTGCGCGATACAGGAACAAGCTCGCTCACCTGGGTGGTGCGCTCGCCTTCCAGCCCGCTGGAGTCTTCACTGTGACTGTGTAGGGAGATCGGGCCGCTGATCGGAGCTTCGGGGACACCTGCCTGAAACGTCAGCCCATGCAGCTGAAACAGGCTACACAGCAGCGCGGCGTACTCGTCCTCGGTTCGCGCTTTCCGCGTCTCGACGCGAAAGTGGAACAGCAAGGTCTCGCCTTCAAAGACGCCAAACACGATGTTGCTGTTGCCGATGTCGACCGCGAGAAGCATCCGCGTACTCTAGCCGACTCGCGGCCTCGTCGTCACCTGTCGGCGATAGCGACGGGCTTCTGCCTCAGCGGCCCTGGCGCAGCACGATGCCGCGGGCAGGCTGCACCGGATACTGCGACAGGTTGCCGCCGACCGCCCAGCGCGCCCCCAGCGCCGAGACGGCCCCATGCAGATCGAGCTCGGTAAGCGGCTCGACGCTGCGCAAGGCGGTGCCCGCTGCCGATCCCGCCGGACGCGAGGCGATAAGCCCCGACTGCCCCGTGATCAGCAGCAGCTCACCATCGATATGCAGCCCGGAAAGGCCGCTGAGCCCGGCGACCGCAGCGTCTGTCTGCCAGACCTGACCGTCGAAGCGCAGCAGCCGTGCCGTTCCCAGTCCACCGACGGCGAAGACGGCATCAGCAGCGGTTCCCCAGGCTGTCAGCAGGCGATCGCGAACTGGCGAGGTGTCGCGAATCCAGACAAAGCCGGCCGCCTGCCGGATGCGTCGCAAGAGCGTGCCGTCCTGGCCCACGACAAAGAGATGCTCGGGATCGCTGGCCCACAGCTTGTACAGCGTGCTCGCGCTGGGGACGGTGCTATCGACGACGAAGCCGCCGCGTCCGCCGTGCAGGACAACGCCGACTCCGCCGCTCTCGCCACCGACGGCCCAGACATCCTCATCAGAAAAGGCCCAGATGCCATACAGCGTCGCGCGACTGCCGGTGGGGACGGCTGATAGCGTCCCTCCAGCGGTGGGATCAA
Organism: Pseudomonadota bacterium; assembly: GCA_035345735.1. Taxonomy (GTDB): domain Bacteria; phylum Myxococcota_A; class Polyangia; order Palsa-1104; family JAEUJZ01; genus JAEUJZ01. The sequence continues at coordinate 7,245 of DAORCZ010000256.1, forward strand.
AGCGCAGGATGCTGCCGTTTTCGCCGCACAGCCACGCGCCCCCCGCCGCGGCGTGCACCCACCACAGCATGCCGGGCTGCGGACTGGCCAGTACGCGATAATCGGCAGCGCTGTCCGCACCGCGCAGCAGAAGCTGACCGCGCCCCGGCTGCCCCCCAGGGGTCCCCGGCTGGCCCCCGGCGATCAGCAGCTGATCACCCAGCGGCGCCGCTGCTAAGTACCAGTTGTGATCGTCGCTGTAGTCGATCGTCCAGACCGGCGAAGACGAACAGCCAGCGATCACGCCAAGCAGGGCAGAGAGGATGCGAACGCCACCCTGCATCGCGCGCTACAGAAGCTCGACGCCGGTCGCGACCATGGCGTAGGTCTTCTGCGGCTCGGTCACCTTCTTGACGGGAGCGCCTTCCTTCGCAGCGTCTTCGGCGTAGTGCTGCGCTTCGGCCACCGACATCGTCGTGACCTTGAAGTGGCCTTCGACGACCGCCTTCTTGCCCAGGCAGTCCTTCGGCACGAAGAAGCCGTAGTCTTTGAACGTCACGCGGATGGTCTGCGCGCCGGCTTCGCCGCTGCCGAGCGTCATCCAGCAGCCCTTCTTCTGGCAGGCGCCGCTGACCGTGCCCGAGAGCTTGAGGTCTTTGTCGTCGTACTTGCCAGCCTCGGCCATCACCGCGCTCGCCGTCAGCACCGGACCAGCCGCCGAGAGCGGCGCGCCAAACTTGCCCGTCCCTGGGCTGGCCGCCGGAGCCGCCGCCGTGGGCTGAGCCGCGAGCGGTGCCGTCGCCGCCGCCTGCGTCGGAGCCACCGCCGCGACCGCAGGCTGGGCAGTCGCGCTAGCCGGGGGAGCCGAAGGAGGAGCCGCCGAAGCAGATGAATCTGCGGGCTTGTTGCAGCCCACAGCGAGACAGAGCAGGGCAGTACCTAGGAACATCGTCGAGCGGTTGTGCATAGCGGAAAGCAAGCCCTGCTTTTTGCCGCCTGTCAACAGCCGCTCGCCGCGCAGTCTAAGCCGCGGACGCCGCATCAAAATCCTGGGCCCGCCCGCGACCGAAAGCCGCCCCCCCAGCGTCGCCTAGGGCTTGTTGACCGACGCGAACTGATACAGCCGAAACGCCTTGGGAGGACGAGCCGACTGCATGATGTGCAGATCAAACGGGCTGCGATCGCCGGCCGGCAGCTCGCGCTGAGCCGCGAAGCCATCCTGCATGCCGACGATCTTGCGATCCTCACCCAGGAGCAGGGCGACGATGTGTACGAAGTGAACATCGGCGCTGTCGTTGTTGCGCACCATTCCGCTGAGGCGGTAGCCAGAGAACGGCGCCGCTTCGAGCTTGGGCTTTTCGATCAAAAGCTTCGGCCGCTCCGTCGAGCCATAGCGCAGCCGCTCAGGCGACACCTTGTAGGTCACCGAGGCGTAGGCCGGTGCATGCGACACCAGGATCTTGATCGGCACCTCTTCGCCCGGCAGCAGGTTATTGAACGCGCCGAAGCCCGAGCCGACCGCCAGCTTTTCCTTGTTCGCGTCCCACAGCGTGGCCTCGACGCGCGGACGATCGATGGTGGCTTCGCCGGTGTTGCGATAGATGCCGACGAAGTAGATGTTGCCGATGCGATCGGGCAGGGGCACGGCATCGACGAACTCGGCCTTGACGATCTTCTCTGCCACCACCGCTTCGCTGCCGTATTCCGTCGGCTTGCTCGGCGTAGCGGTCTCGCCAGAGTCGTCCGAGCTGGGCTCGCCGCCGGTGCCCCGCGTACTGCCCGCGGTAGCCCCCCCTCCCGTGGCCCCGTTGGTGTTGAGGCGCAGGTTGCCCATTCGGGCCTCTAAGCTGCGCGCGATGTCGCGCTGCAGGGCCTGCTGACGCCGCTGCTCGCGAATGCGCGCCTGACGCTGCGCTTTCAGCGAGATGGAAAACCCCAACAGGCCGACGCACAGCACGGCCAGGGCCACCTTCCGCAGCGTGCTCAGCGGCTTGACCACGGGAGCCGGACGAGCAGGTGGAGCCGGACGCGGCGGGACCGCATCGGCCTCGATGTGAAAGCGAGCCTTGCAGTGATTGCAGCGATACTCACGGTCGGCAAGACGCGTCAGATCGGTGCTGGCGCACTGATCGCAGCGTAGGGTCTTCATAGCGCCTAGCGTATCGCGAATCGGCCCCGCAGATCTTCTGCGCCC
>DAORCZ010000257.1:0-9414 GCA_035345735.1 Pseudomonadota bacterium
CCGAATCCCCCCGAATCCCCTCTGAACCCCCCGCGAATAGTCGCGCTACAAAACCCCCCTCTTCCGGCCGCGGAAGAGGGGGACAGGGGGAGTAGGGCGGAAAGTCGCGAGCACACAAAGCCAAAAGGGAAAGGAGTGCGCGAGAGGGACAACCGCCAGGTTTCCCTCTCGCATCAACATTCACAGAACAGGAATAGCCAGCCCCCCCCACCGGTTCCATGCACTGCGATGCCCGGGGGCAGCAAGCGCAGCCGCTGCGCGGGAGCCCTGAACACGGTCATCGCTGTGTCAACACCGTCGTGAACTGCCTTGGGGGGAGATCATCATGAGCGTTCTTGCAGCAAGCGTGCGCGGTCGGATCTCGGCCGTGATCTGGACGGCGATCTTTGGCTTGGGCATCGGCTGTGCCAGCGTGAATGAAGGCGTAGCCGGCGATGAGGGCACCGCCCGCGTGGCGCAGCCCTCGTCGAGCTGTTCGCAGCTTCTGGCGCTGCTATCCGACGAGAATAAGCAGCCGCTCCTGCCCAAATACGGCCCCGGCGGCAGCTGCTGGACCGCTGGCCGCAGCGAAGCCAAGCAGTGCGACGAGAGCTGTGCGCAGCAAGTCAGCGACCTCCTCCACAACGCCGTCAAGCGCAACCGCGAGCAGAGCTAGCGCGCGATCCCATCGGCGCAAGCGGTCGACAGCCTGGGCCCCGCGTGATAGGGGTGGGCATGCTCAAGCTCTTCGTCGGAAACAAGCGATATTCTTCGTGGTCCATGCGCCCGTGGGTGGCTCTCAAAGCCACGGGCGAGCCGTTCGTCGAAGAGGTCATCCCCCTCGATCTGCCCGACTCTTCCGAGCGCATTCGCCGCGTCAACCCCGCCGGCCGCGTGCCGGTCCTGCTCGACGGAGACCTGATGGTCTGGGACTCGCTAGCGATCTGCGAGTACTTGGCTGAACGACTGCCCGACGCGGGGCTGTGGCCAGCCGATCCCAGCGTGCGGGCGGTAGCGCGCTCGGTCTGCGCCGAGATGCACTCCAGCTTCCTTCCGCTGCGCAACGAGCTCCCCATGCGCATCTATCCCCCGTCGCAGCCCGTGCCCGCCTGCACCCCGGGAGAGCAAGCCCAAAGCGACATCGCCCGCATCACCAGCCTGTTTGCCGATCTGCGCGGCCGCTATCAGGACCTGGGACCTTATCTATTCGGACGCTTCAGCATCGCCGATGCGTTCTTCGCCCCGGTCGTCATCGGTCGCTTCGCCGCCTACGGCATCCCGCTTGCCGGCGCCGCCGCCGAGTACGCCGCGACCCTTGCCGAGCACCCGGCCGTCCGCGCCTGGGTGCACGACGCGCACCACGAGACCCTGCGCGCTCCCCGTCACGAGTAGGCCGAACTCGCGCGGGGATTGCCGCGCGCTTTGTTGTACCGTGCCGGGCGCATGGCCCCCCCTGCTGATTCCCCTCTGCCCGCCGTGGCCCCGTCTCGCGCTTCTTTGCAGCGCACGCTGCGGCTGCGCGACTTGATCTTATACGGCGTCATCGTCATCCAGCCCGTCGCGCCGATGTCGCCGTTTGGCGCCATCCAAAGCGACAGTCGCGGCCACGCCGTCACCGCCATCCTCTTGGCGATGTTTGCGATGCTGCTCACCGCGTTTAGCTACGGGCGCATGGCCGCAGCCATTCCCAGCGCCGGTTCGGCCTTCGCCTACGTCGGGCAGACCCTGCATCCCGGGCTCGGCTTCGTCACCGGCTGGAGCATGGTGCTCGACTACGTGCTGAATCCGATCATCTGCGTCGTCTGGTGCAGCAAGGCCGTGGCGCAGGTGACGGGCCTGCCGTATGTCGTCTGGGCCGCCGGCTTCTCTTTGCTGTTCACCGGCCTCAACCTGCGCGGCGTGCGGACGTCGGCCCGCGTGAACGCCGTGCTGGCGGCCGGGATGGGCGTCGTCATCGTCGCGTTCTTTGTCTCTGCGCTGCGCTACATCGCGGCGCACGGCGGGGGGGCCGACTTCTACCTGCGACCGTTTTTCGATCGTCAGACGTTCCAGACCCGGGCGCTGCTCACCGGCACCTCGCTGGCCGTCCTGACCTACATCGGCTTCGACGGCATCTCGACGCTGGCCGAGGAAGCGCACAACCCGCGTCGCAATATCCTCCTCGCCACCGTGCTGTCGTGCCTGTGCATTGGACTGCTCGCCGCGGCCGAGGTCTACGCCGCACAGCTGATCTGGCCCCCCGGCGTCGCCTATCCCAGCGTCGAGACCGCTTTTGTCGACACCGCAGGCCGAGCCGGCGGGCGGCTCTTGTTTATGACCCTGCTGGTGACGCTGACCATCGCCAACGTGGGCTCGGGGGCGGGGGCGCACCTCGGTGCGGCGCGACTGCTTTACGGCATGGGCCGCAGCGGTGCCCTGCCGCCGCGCTTCTTCGCCGCCGTCGATCCGCGCGCCCACATTCCGCGCAACAACGTCCTTCTGATCGGCGCCATCGCCTTTATCGGCGCCATGGTGCTGGAGGCCACGGGCGGCTTCGAGCTAGGCGCGCATCTTCTGAACTTCGGCGCGCTGCTGGCTTTCATGGGCGTGAACCTGTCCTGCTTCGTGCACTACTCGCTGCGGCCGCGCGCGCCCCTTGCCGGAGTCGCGCCGCTCATCGGCTTTGCGGTCTGTCTGCTGCTGTGGCTAAACCTCAGGCCGGTCGCGCTTGTCGTCGGCGGTAGCTGGCTTGTGCTCGGTCTGATCTATCTGATCTATAGGGGGGGGGCCAAGACCGGCGGCTTTCGTCGCAACCTCATCCAGTTCGATCTGCCCGCCGAGCACAGCGATCCAGCCGACGCAGCAAGCATGGCTCGCCCAGCGCCCAGCCCGCCGACCGGCGCCTCTCCCCAGTCCTGAAACGGAGGATCCCATGTCCTTGCAATTCCCCCTGGCCCCGGCCGCGGCCTCGCTTGCGGGGCGCCTCTTCATCGCGCTCTATGCGCTAGGTCTGCTGCTGGTCGCGGCGGGTCCTGCGCACGCCCATCATGAGCCCGATCCGCGCGACGACTTCACCGTGCGTGAGGCGATGGTGCCGATGCGCGATGGCGTCAAGCTGTTCACGCTGATCCTGACGCCCAAAGAACGCACCGCGCCGCCTCCCATCCTGCTTGAGCGCACGCCCTACGATGCCAGTCGCGCGCTGTCGACCAGTTCGACCCGGCTTTTGGTTACGCGCGGCGTCAAAGCGGTGGGCGGCGGCTTCATCTACGTCGTGCAGGACATCCGCGGGCGATTCAAGTCGGGCGGCGAGTTTCATATGTATCGCGTGCCGCGCGGCGCCTTCAACAAGACCCCCACCGACGAAACCACCGACGCCTGGGACACCATCGACTGGCTGGTCAAAAACGTCGCTGGACACAACGGCAAGGTCGGCATCTGGGGCACCTCGTACCCCGGCTGGCTGGTCTTGGCGGCGCTGCGCGATCCCCATCCGGCGCTCGCAGCGGCGATCCCGGCGAATCCCGTCGTCGATGTCTGGAAGGCTGACGACTGGTTCCACTGGGGCGCGTTCCGCATCGGCTACGCCTTCGACTACATCTACTCGATGGAGACGCGGCACGGCACGCCGGTGCAGTACCCGTATGAGACACGCGATCTGTATAGCTGGCTTTTGCCCATCGGCTCGGCCGAGCTTCTGGGGCGGCGCCTCGGTGCGCAGCACAAGATGTGGGCCCGCCTGATGGACCAGCCCAGCTACGGCCCCTACTGGCGCGACTGCGCCGCCGACCGCTGGTTCGATGCGCCAGCGCGCATCGTGCCGACGCTGCACGTCCATGGTCTGTGGGATCAGGAAGACATCTATGGCGCGCCCGCGGCCTACGCTGCACTGGAGCGCCACGACCGCGACAACCGTCGCAACTTCTTTGCCATTGGCCCCTGGTATCACGGTGCGCACTACGACGACGGCGGCTCGCTGGGGGCGCTGCGCTTCGACGAAGACACCGGCAAGCGCTTCCGCAAGGACGTGCTGATTCCGTTCCTGCGCGCCTTCCTGAAGGGCGATGCCGCGGCGCAGGAAAGCCTGGCCCCGGTCAGCGCATTTCTGACCGGCGAGAACCGCTGGCAGCGCTTGTCAGCCTGGCCGCCGCCCGTCGAGACGCGCCGCCTATACCTGCAGCCGGACGGTATCCTCAGCTTCAGTCCGCCCACCGTGGCTGCAGCCCACAGTGAGTACATCTCGGACCCGCGCAAGCCGGTGCCGAACGCGCCGCGTCCCCACCTGGGCTTTGACTACGACGTGCCCGAGTCGATCAACGCCTGGCGTCGCTGGCTGGTCGAAGATCAGCGCTTCGTCGATGGAAGGCCGGATGTGCTGACCTGGGTCAGTGCGCCGCTGGACGCGCCGCTGACGCTGCGTGGCCCTGTGGTGGCCAAGCTGTTTGCCGAGACGACGGGCAGCGACGCTGACTGGGTGGTGAAGCTGATCGATGTGTTTCCCGACGAGGATCTGCCGCCCGTGGCAATGTCCGGCTATCAGCTGATGTTAAGCGCCGACATCTTCCGCGGTCGCTATCGGCAGAGCTTTGATGAACCCAAGCCACTGGCCGAGAACACCGTGCTCGCTTACAGCGTGAACCTGCCCGTCGTGAATCACACCCTACAGCCGGGCCATCGGCTGATGGTGCAGGTGCAGAGCAGCTGGTTTCCGCTCTACGACAGAAACCCGCAGACCTTCGTGCCGTCGATCATGCGCGCCCCGGCCAGCGCCTATCGGCCGCAGCGACATCGCATCCACCACAGCAGCGCGGCGCCGACGCATCTTGAGCTGGGTGTGGATCTCGCCGCGCGCTAAGTGCCGCCTGCCTTGACAGTCTCGCGCCGACTGCTCGACGATGCCGGCGCCAACTGAGGAGAGCTGTCATGCAAGTCGTCGCGCCGTTCACCGAGATCGAGTACCTCGCCGAGGGCGAGATCCGCATCCTGCGCCTGAACCGACCGCAGGTCCGCAACTGCATCGGACCCGTGACCGGGCGCGAGATGATCGAAGCCTTTACTCTGTTTCGCGACGATGATCAGGCCAAGGTGCTGATCCTGACCGGGGCCGGCGAGCTGGCCTTCTGCTCGGGCGCGGACCTCAAGGCGGCTGAGGGCCTGCTCAGCGTCAAAGACAGCGAGCGCGCGGCCCACCGTCGCGGCGAGCGGCCCGGCATCATCGGCCCCTCGCGCTGGACCGACATCTACAAGCCCATCCTCGCCGCAGTAAACGGCGTCGCCTACGCCGGTGGTCTGGAGTGGGCCTGCTTCGCGGACATGCGCATCGCCGAGGAGCACGCCACCTTCGGCGTCACCTGTCGGCGCTGGAACATCGGCCTGGGCGATGGCGGCACCGTGCGCCTGCCGCTGATCGTTGGGCTGGGTCGCGCCATGGATCTGATCATCACCGGCCGCGTCATCGATGCGCGCGAGGCCGAGCGCATCGGCCTGGTCAACGAAGTCGTGCCGCGCGGTCAGTCGCTAAATCGGGCGATTGAGCTGGCCCGCTTCATCTGCACGCTGCCGCAGCCCGCCATTCGCACCGACAAGGAATCGGTCCTGCGCAGCACCGGCCGCACCTTCGAAGAAGCGCTGCGCGTCGAAGCCGCCTGCTTCGACAAGCTCATCGACGAGCCAGAGCTGCGCGCCGGCCTAGAGATGTTCCGCTCGCGCAGCCACCCCGACCTGCGTCGCGACGGGGGCGGCGTCACCCCCGGACTGCCGCGAAATCCGGGCGAGGCAGGATCGTAGATCAGTAGGCGAAGCGCCGCTGCGCCACGCTGCACAGCAGGCCAATCGCCGCGAACGAGACCAGCAGGCTCGACCCGCCGTACGACACCAGCGGCAGCGTGACACCGACCACCGGGGCCATGCCGATGACCATCGCGATGTTAATTGCCACGTGCCAGAACAGCAGGCTGGCGCAGCCGATGCTCAGGTAGCGGCCGAAGCGATCGCGGGCATCGCGGGCGACGCGCAGCGACCACAGGATCAGCACCAGATAGCAGGCGATGAGCAGCACGCAGCCGGCCAGGCCCCACTCCTCGGCCCAGACGGCGAAGGGAAAGTCGGTCCAGTGCTCGGGCAGGAACTGCAGCTGATTCTGCGTGCCTCGCAGGTAGCCCTTGCCCAGCAGGCGTCCGCTGCCGATGGCGCAAATCGCCTGACGCGCGTGCCAGCCGGTGCCGGTGGGGTCGCTTTCGGGGTGGAGGAACGTCAGAAGGCGATTCTTCTGATAGGCCTTGAGGCCAAACAAGAACACGGCCGCCGCCACCGAAAGATCGAGGGTGAGGACCGCAGCTTTCAGGCGCGGGCTGAGCGGCACCAGCAAAAGCAGCGAAGCCGCGACGACCGCACAGAGCAGCGCAGTGCCCAGATCCGGTTGCTTCAGGATCAGCAGCACCGGCACCAGCAGCCCCAGGTGCCAGGCCACCGCGTAGTAGACCGGCCGCGTCCGCAGATCGAGCGGGTCCGATGAGAACAGCCGAGCGTAAAAGACGATCAGCGCCAGCTTCATGAGCTCTGACGGCTGACCGCCCATCATGCCCAGCCCCAGCCAGCGCTTGCTGCCGTTGACCGTGCGTCCGATGACCAGCACCGCGCCCAAGAGGCCCACCGTAAACAGATAGGCCGGCCAAGCAAGGCGCGCCCAGCGACGGTAATCGAACAGCGTCAGCGCCAAGAACAGCACGACCCCGGCGGCAAAGAAACCTAGCTGCTGCGAAAACAGACCGCGTGGCGCGACGCGCGTCGCCGAATACAAGTTCAGCAGGCTGATGACGCAGAGCGGAAGCAGCGAGGCCAGAAGCGGCCAGTCCCACTCGATATGCAGCCAAGAACGGCGGAGGGTCGACATCGCGGTTCGCTTTTAGCCCGCCGCCGCGCCCCGCGCGATGGCGCAGCGCGATGGCGAGACCGGGGCCTAGGGCCCGTCCGGCGGGCTGCTGAGGTCCGCGGGAGAGGCCTGATCCGGGGCCGCCATATCGACGCTGGGCTCGGCCATATCGGGCTCGACCGGCGGCGCGCCAAAGTGCAGCGTGACGGCTTTTTTCTCGCGGCCGTTGATCGGCACGTTCTCGGTCACGAAGCCGACCACGTCGTACTCATCGTTGAGCGCGGTCAGCGAAAGCTCGACGAAGCCGCGATAGCTGTTTTCAAACTCGCCAAAGCGCACGGCGTAGCGCAGCGGATAGACCAGCGCTTCCTTCGGTGGCTTGGTTGGCGTTGGCTGCATGTACTGGGTCAGGCCGTCGTGGATGACCGTCTGTATACGGCGGATGTTGGCGGGTCCGTCGGGCACGGTGATGGCCAAGCAGGCCAGCTTGAAGTCGACGCAGGGATCGGGGACGCGCTCGCAGCCAAGCCCCAACAAGGCGGGCAGCGCGACGAATAGCAGACGTCGAAGGGCAGGGCGCAGGGTCGGGGGCAGCGGGTGATGGCTCAGCACAGGGCCCTCTTTTACTTGCGAAACAGGTCGATCGGATCGAGGTCCGATCCGGGAGCGGTGTGATCAAAGGCGCCACCCGCGCCAGCGGCGATAAAGCCAATGCCGACCGCGGCGGTGCCACCGACGACCCCCCAGAACCAGGGCTTGCGATAAAACGGCAGCGGCTCTTGCTTCAGGGCCTTGGCTGCATTGTCGGCGAGCAGGCTGCTCTCGCTGCCTTCGCGGACGACATCGCCGGTGAGCTCGCGCGCTTCGCCAGGACGCAGATCGATGCTGACGTTGTAGTCGTGCAGGCCAGGACCGGCGACGCGCACGCGATAGCTGCCGGGGCTGAGCCAGCGTGACTCGTTCATGCGTCCGGCATCCAGCGCAGACAGCACCTGTTCGTCGAGATACAGCGTGGCGGGCTGCCCGGCGGGCACGGTGAAGCGGGCGCGCACGCGGCACAGCGATTTCTGATATTCGGCCATGCGGCGTCGCACGTCGTCGATGCGGTCGGGTAGAAAGCGGCTGGGATCGGCCACTGGCAGGAAGCGCTCAAACGCGGTCGCCGCCTGGGGATGACGGCCTAGCTCGGCGTAGGCGATGCCGAGGTTGTAGTCGATGCTGGGATCGGCGCGCAGGGCGCGAGCCTGTTCCAAGAGCGCGACGGCGCTGGCTCTGTCACCGGCCTGCATGCGCTCGCTGGCCTGACGCACCAGGGCACGAAGCTGCTCGCGCTTCGCAGGATCGAGATCGTTCTTGCTGGCCGGGGCGGCGGCCCCCTGCGACGCGGTCGGAGCGGACTCCGCAAGCGGTGCGGCGTGCAGCGGTGGCGCGGCCAACGTCAGCAGCGCGGTGAAGACCCAGCGACGGGAAAGGGGCGTGCGAAAAGACATGCAGGCGCGGTCTTATCAAAATCCCGCGCGCCCGCATAGGCGAAATCGAGGGCGCATCCGGTCGAGGCCGGTAGACGTCCTGCTTGGTTTTCGAGGGGAGGGGAGAGAGGCTGCGCCCGCGAGGCGCGGGGGGAAGAGGCGAGGGGGGGCGTCCGGCCCTAGGCCTTAGCCAGACATCGAGGCGATGAATTCGGCGTTCTGGTCGGTCTTGGCGATCTTGTCGCGCATGAATTCCATGGCGTCGACCACGTTGAGCGGATGCAGAAGCTGACGCAGGATCCAGATGCGGCCCAGCACCTTGTCGTCGACGAGGAGCTCTTCCTTGCGGGTACCCGACTTGTTGATGTCGAGGCAGGGGAAGATGCGCTTTTCCATCAGCTTGCGGTCGAGATGGATCTCGCTGTTGCCGGTGCCCTTGAACTCTTCGAAGATGACCTCGTCCATGCGCGAGCCGGTGTCGACCAGCGCGGTGGCGATGATGGTCAAGCTGCCGCCTTCTTCGATGTTGCGGGCAGCGCCGAAGAAGCGCTTGGGCTTGTGCAGCGCGTTGCTGTCAACACCACCAGACAGGATCTTGCCCGACGGCGGCACGACGGTGTTATAGGCGCGCGCCAGGCGGGTGATCGAGTCGAGGAGGATGACGACATCCTTCTTGCTCTCGGCGAGGCGCTTGGCCTTTTCAATGACCATCTCGGCGACCTGGACGTGACGGGCCGGCGGCTCGTCGAAGGTCGAAGACACCACCTCGCCGCGCACGCTGCGCTGCATGTCGGTCACTTCTTCCGGCCGCTCGTCGATGAGCAGCACGATCAGATAGACCTCGGGGTGGTTGTGGGTGATGGCGTGGGCGATGTCCTGCAAGAGCACCGTCTTACCCGCGCGCGGCGGCGAGACGATGAGGCAGCGCTGACCCTTGCCAATCGGGCACAGCATGTCGACGATGCGCGTCGAGTAGTTGCGGGCGTCGTACTCCAGACGCAGGCGCTTGTTGGGATAAAGCGGCGTCAGGTTGTCGAAGAGGATCTTCTCGCTCTGCGCGTCGGGCGGCTCGCCGTTGAGGCGCTCGACCTTGAGCAGGGCGAAGTAGCGCTCGCT
>DAORCZ010000258.1:0-9414 GCA_035345735.1 Pseudomonadota bacterium
GACATAGACCGGCTGCGGCGGCGGGGGAGGCGGCGGCGCGGCCTGGACCGCACCAGCGGGCGGCGGCTGGACATAGACCGGCTGCGGCGGCGGGGGCGAACCATAGGCCGGCGGAGGCGGCGAACCGTAGGCCGGCGGGGGCGAACCATAGGCCGGCGGAGGCGGCGAGCCGTAGGCCGGCGGCGGCGGGGCGCCGCGATACGGAGGGGGCGGATAGCCGCGGTGCATGCCGCGCTGATCTTCGCGAAGCTCTCGCATGTCTTCGCGCAGCTCGCGGTGCGAGCGACGCACTTCCTGCTGCGCCAGGTGGATGAAGCGCTGCATCGCTTGACGAGCGTTGACCAGCACGGGGTTCGACTGTCCCCACTGATAGGTCGCCGCGTAGGCACGCTCCAGCTCGTTCAGGGCGGCGATCTCTTGGTTTAGCTCCTGGCGCTCGTGCATCGCGTCGCGGCGATCGTCTCGGGCATCGCGGGCATCCTTCCAGGTGCGATCGCGGCGGGCCTCAAAGCCAGATCGCCGGGCTTCGTTTTCGGCCTGCATGGTCTCGCGCTGCTGCTCGGCTACTTCGGCGCGCCCCTGAGCCACAAAGCTGCGCAGGGCACGATCGACCCCGACGGCATCCTGGCGGCGCCAAGCGTCATCGAAGGCGGCCAAGGTGGCGCGGAAGTTCTGCAGATCGCGAATGTCGTCGTTTAGCTGACGCGCGCTGCGATTCACTTCGGCACGATCGCGCTGTACTTCCATGCGCCGCATCGGCTGCGCCTGCGCGGTGTCGACCGCCAGAAGCGACGAGCAAAGGAACAAACCCGAGAGGAACGTGCTGCGCGAGAACATGGGAGCCTCCAAGCGTTGCGTCTTCCGATTCTGTAATGCAGACGGCAGGAGGGGCGAAACTATTCTGTGGGGGGGCGGTGTTCGTTGTGGTCGGATGTTTGGCTGAGCGACTGCAGGACGGGGCGGTCCGGAGGCGCGCAGGTTGCGGCTACTGAATGACCGGCGTGCAGTACCCGTCGACGCAGAACTCGCCAGCCCCGCACTTCGAGGTGTCGGACACCGTGCACGGCGCGCGATCGACCTTCTCGACCCACTGCGCGATGCGGTTGTCGGTGTTGGGATCTTGGAACGGCAGCCAGACCGGGGGATAGCCAGGATCCATGCCGGCACTCAGCTTGGCGACATCGACCGGCACCATCCAGATCTGCGCCCCCATCGTCGAGCGGACGCCGTAGGGGCGAGCGCTGGCGAAGGTCAGCCACATGATCGTCGCTCCCTGGAACTTGTGCACAAACGGACTCCACTTCGGCCAGGAGTTGCCCAGCGTGGTGTTTGTCGAGGCCAGATCAATCGGGGTCCCACCCGTCGCCGGCACGATCATCACGCGAGCCGTCGGGGCGTTGTAAGACTCGCCACTTGCCCGGTTAAACAGGATGAAGCGGCCATCCGGCGAATAGGTTGGGTAGTAGTTGTTCGAGCCTGCCGCGGGGACGATCTCGACGGGTGTGCCGAAGCCATCCTTGCCCTTGAACGGCACCGTGAACAGGCCCGCGCTACTGACCGAAAGCGTCGGACACAGGAGGGGCGGCAGGCATGGCGTCCACGCGCCGCGCGCAAACACCACGCTGTGCCCGTCGGGAGAGACATCCGGCATGTTGGCCGGCGCGATGAGCGGCATCTTGCCCTGCACCGCACCCGTCTCACCATCGCGGACAGTCAAGCCGCCGTATTCATTGGTGATCAGCCACTGTCCGTCGGGTGACCACGACTCGAAATCGCTGCCCCCCATGCCGGGGATCAGGCTGCCGACCTCGAACAGCTTGCCGCGCGAGCCCACATCCAGCGATCGCATCATCGCCGGGCCGGGGATGTTCATGCCGACGGCGATGCGCTTGCCATTGCGCGACAGCGCGTGACAGCCGACGCACAGCGCGCCCGCGCGGAGGCCGTTGTAGAACATCTCGGGCTTCTGGGCGCGCAGGCCAAAGTCGTAGCGAACCACGCCGCCCGCCGAGGCTGCCCAGTAGTAAAGGCCGCCCAGCATGTCGTTCTGCGCAAACGACAGCTTGTTGGTCATCGACTGTCCGACGCCGCCGCCGCTGGCACGAGTACCGCGAATGGTGATCTCGGCGGTGTGGTTGCGGGCGCTGTTCGAGATCAGCTTCCAGGTCTTTTCATCGGGCTGGAACACGCAGCCGGTGCCGACGGTCTTGCAGCCGGTGTACATGCGCAGGTTCAGCGTGTCGGTGACGACCTTGATCTCAAACAGGTCGGCGTTCTTGGGCTGGAAGTGAAACTCCAGCAAGTTCAAGTTGGGGGGAATCAGCGCGCCATTGGGCGGATAGACGAAGTCGGGGGCACTGCCGGGATCGCTCATGCCACCGAACTTGGTCGGGGCGTCGCCCGGTGCTCCGGGACCGATGACCACCACATCGGCGCGCAGCGTCAGGCTGGTCTCGCCGGTGTCATCGCCCAGGCGCGCGCGCACGGTGCTCTTGCCAGCCCCGCCCGGTCGGTAATTGAAGGTGGGGCCCTGGAAGCTGCCCAGCGCTTCGTCGTCGATGGACAGCACGGCCTGCGCGGATACGTCCTCGCGCTGCCGCATGACCTGATAGTTGATGGAAAGCGGCGACTTGCCATCCACCGTCATCTCGACGTTTTCGGGCTGCAGCCATAGCGATCCAGGTCCCGCGGCAGGTCGGTTTCCCCCTTCACCGTCCCCGTCGACAAATCGCCCACTGGCGCAGCTTGCCAGGCCCAGCAGCAGACCCAACCCGGCAGCCAGGTGAAGCGGAGAACGGCGGGGCAACGTGACCAGACGCGAGGCAGGCATCTTGAACCTCCCTAGGGGGGCAAGCGGGGCGTGGATCGAGACAGAGCCCGTCGCGGCGAGCGCGACCTAGCAACACTTCGATGAGGGGACAAATGAGCGTGAGCGTTACGCGCCTTTATACGAAATGTCAGGACAGTCGGGGCGACAATTTTGTGTGCGGAATCGCTCAATCCGCCCCCCCTGTGAGCGGCGGGCATGGGCACTGTTCTTTTGCCAGGCTGCGTGGCTAGCGATAGGCTGCCGCGCATGGCTCCGCCGAGGCTCTGGCTGTCCCCTTTCCTGATCGTGATCTTCATCGCGGGCTGCCCGCGCCGCTTTGATCCCCGAGCAGACGAAATTCACTCGCAGAACCCCGCTGCTGAGGCGGAGTACCGAACGGCTCAGCGCCAGTTTCAGGCCGGCGAATACGCTGCCGCCAGCGCCAGTGTGCAGAAGTTTGCCGAGCACTTTGGTGAGGCCGATCCGCTGTCGCCTTGGGTCCGCCTGCTGGAAGCGCGCATCGCTGCCTCGGCCGGTCAGTTATCGCGCGCTCGCGAGCTCCTCGCGCCGCTCGCCGACTCCCCGGACAGCAAGCTCGCGACCGCCGCGCGCTATGAGCTAGGCCGCGTGGCGCACCGACTCGGCGATGAAGCCCTGGCGTTGCAGCTTCTGCCCCCGTTTTCAAATCAGATCGTCGATGGCGACGAAGCGACCGAGCTACATGCCGTGCTCGCCGACGCGTACCTGCGGGCTGGGCGCCTCCACGAGGCCCTGGCGGAGTACGCGCTGTTCTTCCCGCGGGCCCGCCCCATCGAGCAGGCGTATGTGCAGAGCCAGGTGCGGGCGCTCTGGCCGCGACTGTCGGCTGCCGATCAAGCGGACGCACAAGCGCGGTTTTCGCTGGGCCATAGCGACGCCACAAACAACCCGGCCAGCCCGGGCGCGACATCGCAAGGGCTGCGGCTGGGCCTCGTGCTGCCGCTCACTGGAAAAGACCGCGCTCTGGGTGAGCGGGTGCTGCGCGGGGCGCTGTGGGCAGCTCGGGGCAGCTATCTGCCAGCCGGCGGCCAGCCCGCCCAGCTTCCCGTCGAGATCCTGACGCGAGACTCCACCTCATCAGCAAATGGGGCAGCGATGGCCGTCCAGGACTTGCTGCGCGACGGGGTGCAAGCCATCGTGGCCTCGCCGGTGAAAGCCGAAGGCGCCGCCGTGGCCAAGGCCGCCGCCGAGAGTCGCATCCCGGTGCTGCAGCTTGCCGCGCCGACCGCGGTCAGCACGGGCACCTCGTCCGTTTTTCACCTGTTGTTTAGCAACGAGGAACGGGCCCAGCGGCTGGCTACCCAGCTGCGCTCGTCGGGCCTGACGTCGGTGGCGGTCCTGGCCCCAGCGACGCCCTACGGCCAGAGCATGACCCGCGCCTTTGTCGAGGCGCTCGCCGGCAGCTCGGTGCAGGTGGTGGGCCAGCTGAGCTTTCCGGCCAACGCGACCACATTCACGGGCCTGGCCAAGCAGCTGATCGAGCTCGGGCCGCAGGCGCTGTTCATCCCGGCCTCCGCCGCCCAGCTGGAGCTGATCGCGGGACAGCTCGCAGCGCTCTCGGGGCTGGCGACCCAGCGTGTTGAAAAACGCGAAACCGAGCCGCCGATCCGCCTGGTCCTCTCGACCGTCGAAGGTCTGGGACCGCGCTTGCTCACGACCTCCGGCCGCTATCTTCAGGGAGCGGTGCTGGCGCCCGTCGCAACCGCCGGCCTAGCGCTGCTGCCGCCCGAGACCCGCTTTGCCGGCTATGCCCAAGATGGCGGCGCCGAGCCAGGTGCGCTCGACGCCATCGGCTTCGATGCCATCGAGACCCTGCGGATGGCCTGCGTCGGTGCGACATCCGCTGCTGGGCCGTGCTTGGCGGCCGGGCTGCAGACCCAGCTCGCGCTGATTTCGACCCCGGGGATGACCGGCGATATCGCCTTCTCGCCAGCCGGCGGACGGCGCGGACAGCCACTGCTGCTGCGCATTGAAGGACAAGCCCTGCGGGTGCTGCGATGAGCGCGACAAACACCTCCGTCACGGGCCTGTCCGCCGATCAGCCGATCGGCGTCTTTGATTCCGGCGTAGGGGGGCTCACCGTCGTCAAAGCGGTGATGTCACGCCTGCCGGACGAGCGCCTGGTGTATCTCGGCGACACGGCCCGCGTGCCTTATGGGACACGCAGCCAGGCCACCGTGCTGCGCTACTCGCGCAATGCGGCGCGTTTTCTCCTGCGTCACTCGGTCAAGCTCGTGCTAATCGCGTGCAACACCGCCTCGGCCGCGGCGATTGATGTCCTTGCGGACGAGCTCTCGGTCGGCGTCTTGGGCGCCGTTGAGCCGGGTGCGAAGGCCGCCGCGGCCGCCACGCGCAGTGGCGTGATCGGCGTGATCGGTACGCTGGCCACCGTGCGCTCGGGAGCATATGTCCGCGCCATCTCGCGCCTGCGGCCGACAGCCCAGGTGGTGGCGCAGGCCTGTCCGCTCTTGGTACCTCTCGTCGAAGAGGGCTGGACTGACCAAAATGACCCGGTCAGCCAGCTTGTGCTGCGGCGCTATCTCACCGACCTGCACCGCCAGTCGCCCGAGCTCGATACCTTGGTGCTGGGCTGCACGCACTATCCGCTCTTGCGCGCGGCGCTTGCCGAGGTCGTGGCCGAGCTGTGGTCGCATCCGGTCACGCTCGTCGATTCCGCACAAGCCATGGCCGATGCGACAGCCGAGCTCTTGGCGCAGCAGGGCCTGCTCGCCCAGCAGCAACAGACGACTTCTGCAGCGACGAGGCTCACCTGCTTTGTCACCGATGAGGCACGGGTCGGAGAAGTCGGCGCCCGCTTTCTGGGACAGCCGCTGTCCGGTGTACAGCTCGTCGATTTGTAGGGGAAGCAGCGCGGGGGAGGGAGCGGGAAGGCAGCTAGGCGTAGACGACGACGCCGATGTTCATCTGGTTGGCGGCGGCCATCTCGAAGATCATGCGCAGCTCGGCCCAGGCAGTAAGGAAGCGCTCGATGTCGGCACGGCTGCGCTGCTCGTGACCCGAGCGCCACTCGACGTAGGCCTTCTCGCCGGCATCGCCCTCGGGAGCGCCATGGCGAGCGGTGTACAGGGCACGGCTGAAGCGCTCTAGCCGCTGCGCCAGCTTGTTGCCATCCATCGATCGCACAAGCTGCAGCAGGCGGTCTGGCTTCACCAAGAACACCGCGCCGTCGTAGGGCTCGCCCTGTTTGGCCCACGGCACCAGCGCGCCGATTTCGTCGGGACCAATCATCTCCATCAGCGGTCCGTAGCCGGCCGGCGGCTTGGGACAGGGCAGGACTTCGATCATGGCATCGAGCAGGCTTGGTAGCTCTTCCAGCTCATCGGCGTCATCGGCATCGATGATCGGCGTGGCGTCGCCAATGTTCAGCAGGGCCAGCACCTTCTGATCGATGTAGCGCAGCGTGTCGCCGCCCGAGTAGACGCCGGCATGGCACAGCGCCAGCAACTCAAAGGCGTGGGTGTGCCAAGCGGGATGCTTCTCGGCCCGACCCGGCTGCGTATCGATGCCCGTGAGCATCTTGGCGGTTGCATCGCGCAGGGCGATGAGCGGCCCCACGATCTCTTGCGGTGCTCCCTGGATGACCTGCGCAAGCTGCTTGCCGGTCAGCTCTCCGAAGGCCTGCTGAATCAGCCCGCCGTCGAAGGCGAAGAAGGCGACGCGGGTCCCCTCCCCGTCGCTGGCTTCGGAATCGGCGGCTTCGACGCGGTCGTGGCCGCGGTCGTGGAACATGAAGCTGCCGAGGCCGGTCGGCGTGCCCGGCGGCACCAACATCAAGCGCCCTCGCACCACGGCCGCGGTGCGCGAAGCGGCTTGGCCGAAGCCCACTCGGGTACCGTCGTCGTTTTCAGCAATCTCGTCGGTGGACTGACCGACTAGGCGCTGAAACTCGGCGGTGAAGCTGTCGTTCGGCTCGCCGCTGTAGGTCGCGACTTCGATGCCGTCTTCAAACGCATGCAGCAGGGCCTGCTTGGCGTTGTGGTTGACGTGCACGAACAGCGCCTTGCCCCCGTTCTGCGACAGGGCGGCCAGCATGCCCGGGGATACCGACGGTAACCCGGTCTGGCCATCCATGACTTCCAGCTGGTGAATCTCGAGCTTTTCCATCGGCACGAGACGCACCCAAGCGGCAGGCGGCCCGTTCTGGGCGACCACATTGACGATATCGTTGGGCTGTAGGCCCCGAGGGGGCAGTGGCAACAGGATGGACGTGAGGTCGGCTGGCATCTCGTTCCGTAGGGTATGCCGAACGGGGTCGAGAAGTCACGAATTTAGGCCGCCTCGGAACGCTGCTGGCTCACGCCCGGGGCACCAGGGTTGCCGCCGGCCGGGCGGCGGGGATACGGTGCGCGCGAGTGAAGGACGCTCCGGCTCCGCTGGCGAGCCACAGAGGTCCCCTCCCGCCCCGGCGGCCACCCATAGCGATTCGGAGTCATTCATGTCAAACCCAGCCTTGCGGCCCCCTCCCGAACCTAGCGCAGCGACGACCTACGACGAGCGCTGGCAGCGGACGCGACGACGCCCGCTGAGCAGCAAACAGGCTCTGCTGGCGGCCGCTCTATTGGCCGGTGGCGTCGGTGCCACACACGCGGCGGGCCCCGATAGCGAACCCGGTGCGCAGCCAGCGGAGGACTTTGCATCGAGCCCGACCGAGCCCGAAGCTGCACGGGGCGGCGGAGCAGGCCTGCTTGCCCCCAGCCCGGGCACGCCCTGGCACCTACAGCTTTCCGGCAAGCTGCAAGAGAAGTCCTGGGCCACGGTCTACGACATCGATCTGTTCGATACGCCAGCCGCCACCCTCGCCAGCCTTCGCTCGCGCGGCAAGGTCGTCCACTGCTACTTCAGCGCCGGCAGCTTTGAAGACTGGCGACCGGACAAAGCGTCGTATCCATCGAGCGTGCTCGGTAAGCCAATGGATGGCTGGCCGGGCGAGCGCTGGGTCGATATTCGCTCGACCGCCCTGCGGAACATCCTGCTTGCCCGGCTGGACCTGGCGAAGAGCAAGGGCTGCGCTGGCATCGATCCCGACAACGTCGACGGATATGGCCACGACACCGGCTTCCCACTGAAGCAGAGCGACACCGTCAATTTCCTGCGCTGGCTGGCCGGCGAGGCGCATCGTCGCGGGCTGAGTATCGGCCTGAAAAACGGCATCGAGATCCTGTCGCAGGTGGCCGGCTCGGTGGACTGGGCGGTTAACGAGCAGTGCCACGAGTACTCCGAGTGCTCCGCCTATCGCAGCTTTATCAGCAGTGGCAAGCCGGTCTTCAACGTCGAGTACAAAGGCACGCTCTCGACACTCTGCAGCAAGGCCAAGCCGCTCAAGCTCTCCACGATCAAAGCCCCGCTTTCGCTCAACGGCCCGGCTGATCCCTGCCTGTAATCCCCCCTAGAACCCCTCTCAGATTCGCGCAAAATTTGCGCAAATCCGCAAATCCCCGCGTCGGGATGACAAAATCCCGAGACAAACCTTTTACTTAAAAAGAATTAGTGATTTAAAATACGAACTTGTTTTTCTATGTACCCCGTCTGTGGTTGCTACATCGACTCGCCCCGTCATATGGGGCCTAGGCTCAGGAGAGAAGGTATGCCAACGAGAGCGCCCACCCCGTTTGGGCACCGTCTATGGGCTGTGCTGCTAAGCACTGTCTGCGCGCTTACCGTGCCGCTGACGGCCGACGCCGCCCCCAAGCTGCGCTTCCAGATCGACCAGCACGGCGACATGCTGATGTTCGGGAACACCGTCGGTTACGACTGCCGAACGGGTGTCCCCATGCCCGTCACGGGAGACGTCGATGCGGCCAACTGCGGCGGGTTCCTGACTGACTCTTCGGCGGACGTCTGGTGGAAGTCAGACGATCCGACGGTGGGCCGGGCGAGTGCCAGCATCAACGTCAACAAGCAAGAGGCTCGCACGACGGCCGCGCTTGAGCTGCCGAGCGGCGCCCAGGTCACCTATGCGCGCCTCTACATCTCGGCCACCTACGACGAAGCCGAGCAGCCAAACGGCGTCGTGCAGTTCGAGCGTCCAGGCAGCTTCATGCAGACCCTGACTGCGCTGCCCGTCGATATCGAAAAGAACATCGTCGGCGGTGCCACCTATCAGGCCTCGTTCGATGTCACGGCCGTCTTGCAGAAGTACGGGGCCGGTGCCTATCGCGTCTCCGGTGTGCCGGGGCTCGGCGCGACGAACGTGAACTCTGACGTCAACTACGCGGCCTGGGCCATCATCGTGGTCTATCGGCGCGATGCAGATCCCATCCGCAACATCAGTGTCTTCGACGGCCTCACCGGCGTTGGTGGTGGCCAGCAGGTCGATCTGCCGATCGCTGGCTTCCGCGTGCCGATGTCCGGAAGCCCCGACGCCAAGCTGGGCGTCGTCGCTTTCGAAGGGGATCACGACAAGTTCCAAGACTCGCTGCTGTTCAACGGCACCAAGCTCAACGACGGCACCGCCGGATCGGAAGACAACTTCTTCAATAGCTCGCGCCTGAACAAAGGCCAGGCGCAGAGCCTGGTTGGCGACCTGCCGCGCATGATGCTCTTTA
>DAORCZ010000259.1:0-6135 GCA_035345735.1 Pseudomonadota bacterium
GCGACGGACGACAGCCTGTGGGCAACCCCGCTCGCCTGGCAGGGCTCGGGCATGCTGCGCTCGATGCTCGGCGTGCAGGCGCTGCTGCAGATTCCTGCCGGTACGACGGTGCTGCCGGCGGGAACCCGCGTCCTGGCCACCCTGCTGGCCCCGGTCTGAGCGCCACCTGCGCTCGCCCGTCTTCTTTTGCTTCATCCCCTAGCCCGAGCCGATCGCCATCCCATGAACGACACGTCCTTTACCGTTAATCCCAGCGAAGAGATCACCCGCCTGGACCTGTTTTTGGCCCGTCATACCGGGCTGTCGCGCGCCGCCATTCGTCGCTTGATCGAAGAGGGGCAGGTGCGCGTCGATGGTCGCATCGGCCGCAAGGGGGCGACGGTGCTGCCGGGGCAGAAGGTGCAGCTAGCGCAGCCGGCCAGCGATCCCAAGAACACGCCGCCGGTCGCGCAGCCCGAGCTTCCGCTTTCGGTCCTGCATCAGGACCCGCAGCTTGTGGTGGTGAATAAGCTGCCGGGCTGCGCCACGCATCCGCTGCGTCCAGGAGAGCGCGGCTCGCTGGCTTCGGCCATCGTGGCTCGCTTTCCCGAGTGCGCCAGCGCCAGTCCCGAGGCGCGCGAGGGCGGGGTCTGCCATCGGTTGGATACCTTCACAAGTGGCGCAGTGATCGCCGCCCGTTCGAAAGAGGCCTGGACCACGATGCGCCGGCTGTTTCGCGAAGGCTGGGTCAAAAAGACCTATCTCGCCGTGGTCTGTGGCGAGCCGGCCCAGGATCGCTTCGAAGTTACGCTGCCGCTCTTGCCGGCCCCGGGCCAGGATCGCCGGCGGCGGATGATCGTCGCCGAGACGCCAGCGCAGGTCTATCACCCCGAGGCGCTCGATGCGCAGACCGAGTTTGTGGTGCTGGCGCGCGGCGATGGCGTGGCCCTGATCCGGGCGCAGACCGAGTCGGGGCGGCGTCATCAGGTGCGGGCTCACCTGGCCTCGGTCGGCCTGCCGATCCTCGGCGATGAACTTTACGGCGCGCCTCCTGCCGAGACGCTGTCGGCCGCCGATCTGGAGGGCTATTTCTTGCACGCGGACAGCGTCAGCTTTCCTGCGCTGGATCGCACCGGCCAGCCGCACGCCAATCAGCGCACCACCGTGAATGCGCCACTGCCGGCGCAGCGTCAGAACCTGGTCGATCGTCTATTTCCTCGTCGGGGAGGTGCCTAGACATGGCTTCAATCATCGCTCGCGTGGGGCGTTCGCTTTGCGCACTGCTTGTGTGTGTCGCACCGTCTGCGGGGCGGGCCGATGGGCCTCCCGCGGCGCATGCCGATGGGCATAACGGGGGGCATGCCGGCGGTCATGCCGACGGGCCTGGGAACGGACACCATCATGGCGGTATGCCGCATCGCTTCGAGCGAGCCGCCGACTGGGTGAACAAGTTCGAAGGGCCCGAGCGCGATGCCTGGCAGAAGCCGCAGACCCTGATCGCGGCGCTCGGCGATGTGCGCGGCAAGACCGTCGTCGATCTGGGGGCCGGCACCGGCTACTTCCTGCCGCATCTGTCGCGCGCCGTCGGTCCCAGCGGGCAGGTGCTGGCCCTCGATGTCGAGGCCGACATGGTGCGCCACATGCAAGCCCGCGCCGAGCGCGAAGGGCTCAAAAATGTGCGCGCTCAGAAGAGCGAGGGCGACGATCCCAAGCTGGCCGCGGGCAGCGCCGACCGCGTGCTGATCGTCGATGTCTGGCACCACATTCCGGCTCGCGGCGAGTTCGCCAAGAAGCTGGCCGCCGCCCTGCGCAAAGACGGTGCGATCTACCTCGTCGACTTCAAGCTCGACAGCGAGCGCGGCCCGCCCAAGAAACACAAGCTGGCGCCCGAGTCGGTGATGGCCGATCTCAAGGCCGGCGGCCTGGTCTGTGAGCTGCTCAAAGTCGATCTGCCCGATCAGTACGTCGTCGTCGCCCGTCGTCCAGCCGGCACTCCGTAGCCGCGGCTAGGGCAGGGCGGCCATGGCTTCGATTTCGACCATTGCGCCCGGCTCTAGCAGATCGGCGACCTGCAGCAGGGCCATCGTCGGGTAGTGTCGGCCAAAGACCGCGCGATAGGCCGCGCCGACCGCCTTGCTGTGCGCGATGTAGCGCCCCTTATCGGTCACGTACAGCCGCAGGCTGATGACGTCTTGCACGCGCCCACCCGCCGTCTGCACCACCTGCGCGACGTTGCGCAGAGCCTGCGCAAACTGACAGACAAACGCGTCTTCGTCGGGGCTCGTCGGCTGCACCAGCACCGCCTGGGCATCCCAGCCGATCTGGCCGGCGACGACCAGCAGCCGTCGCCCCGCCGGTACGATCAGGCCGTTGACGTAGCCGCGCGGCGGCTTCCAGCCCTCGGGCTCGACGATCAACAGCGGCGAGTTTTCGTCTATTTGTTCCTGCATGCCTCTTAGTGCCAGCCCGGCCCGGGCGAGGCAAGCGTCTTGCGTTTTCCGGCGCTGGCTCCGTCGGAAATCGCGTCGCGGCCGCGGGGTGAACTGTGTTAAGCAACACCCATGCTTGCTCCCAAGACCTTTCGCTACGCGCCTCCCGACGGAGACCGTGGGGTGGCGACCATCACGCTCGATCGCCCCGACACGCTGAATTCGCTGACCTTTGAGGTCTATCGCGAGCTCACCGATTTTCTGCTGGCGCTGCGTCATGAAGACTCGGTGCGGGCGCTGGTCCTGACCGGCGAAGGGCGCGGCTTCTGCAGCGGCGGCAGCGTCAACGACATCATCGGCCCGCTGCTGGCGATGAAGGCTCCCGAGCTTTTGGCGTTTACCCGCATGACCGGCGAGCTGATCGGCAACCTGCGCACCCTGCCCAAGCCCGTCGTCGCTGCGCTCAACGGCGTGGCAGCCGGGGCGGGGGCGGTGATCGCGCTGGCCTGCGACTTCCGTATTGCGGCCGAGAACGCCAAGCTGGCTTTTCTGTTCAACCGCGTCGGGCTGTGCGGCGCCGACATGGGCGCCGGCTGGCTGCTGCCGCAGCTTGTGGGCCTGGGTCGCGCCACCGAGATCCTGATGCTTGGCGAGGCAGTGCCGGCGGCGCGGGCGCTGGAGATCGGCTTGGTCCATCGCGTCGTCGGGGATGCGGCAGCCGCCCGAGCCGAGGCGCAGGCCCTGGCGCACAAGCTGGCGAGTGGTCCGGCGTTCGCGCACGGCATGACCAAGATCATGCTCAGCCAAGAGGCGCATATGAGCCTGCCGCAGGCGCTGGAAGCCGAAGCGCAAGCACAGCAGATCTGCATGCAGACCGCCGATTTCCACGAGGCCTATCACGCCTTTATCGAGAAGCGCGAGCCGCGCTTTTCAGGACGCTAGCGCATGCCGTCCACGTCATCGCTGCTGTCGTCGCGCATGGCCGGCCTGCTGCCTGGCCTTTTGGCGCGCGAGGGAGCCGGGCTGGTCGATCAAGTCGCAGGGCTGGCCATCCCCGAGCCCGAGCCGAGCCCGCAGGCCATCGTTGCGGATCTCGCTGGCTGCGGCCTGCTTACCCACTGCGTACCGCCGCTTTCCGAGGCTGGAGAAGCCGGCGCGCTGCCGATCGGCCGGCTGTGTCTCTTGCGAGCAGCGCTGGCCTATCGTTCGCCGCTTTATGACTTGATGTTCGTCATGCAGGGGCTGGGCAGTCACGCCGTGGCCCAGGCCGGCACGCCCGAGCAGCGACGGGCCTACCTGCCGCTGGTGGCCGCCGGAACCGCGCTCGCTGCCCTCGGGCTGACCGAGCCCGAGGCGGGCAGCGATCTCGCGGGCATTGCGACTCGCGCTCGCAAGCAGGCCGATGGCAGCTATCGCATCGACGGCGAGAAGGTCTTTATCTCGAACGCTGGGCTGGCCACGCACTACGTGCTTTATGCCCGCACCGACGATCATCCCAAGCGCGGTCTGTCGGCGTTCTTGCTGCCGGCCGCTACTCCTGGCGTGCACACCAGCCCGCTGCGCCTGCTGTGCGACGATCATCCGATCGGTCGGCTGACGCTGTCGGGCGTGGTGCTGCCCGCCGAGGCGCGCATCGGGCCAGAAGGGGCTGGGATGAGCCTGGCCTTTGCGACGCTAGCCCGCTTTCGTCCGACGGTGGGTGCGGCCGCTGTGGGCATGGCGGCGCGGGCCCTCGACGAAGCGATCGCGCATGTGCGGCGCCGGACGCAGTTTGGTCAGCCGCTGGCCAGCTTCCAAGCCACGCAGCTTCGCATCGCCGAGATGGCGACGGAACTACAGGCCGCCGCCCTCTTAGTTCAGCACGCGGCCGAGCGGCTGGATGCGGCCCAGGCTGGGGGACACGAACCCGATGGCAGCGAGAGCGCGATGGCCAAGCTCTTCGCCACCGAGGTCAGCCAGCGCGTCGTCGATGCCGCGCTCCAGCTTCACGGCGGCAGCGGCTTGCTGGTCGGCAGTGTTATCGAACGCCTCTATCGCGACGTGCGTGCCCTGCGCATCTACGAAGGCACGAGCGAGATCCAAAAGCTCATCATCGCCCGCAGTCTGCTGCGCGAGCCGGGCCGCTAGGGCGCTCGCGGCGGACTAGACAGCCCCCGCGGCTCGACGTAGGCTGCCCTCGAATGTCTCCCCTGTGGCACAGCGCGATCCCCCGTGGTCTGGCACCGCGGCTTGTCCGGCTGGCGAGCCTAACGCTGACCGTCTTTGCGGGGCTGCCGTTCTCGGACGCGAACGAGCGGGCCGGTGAGAAGTCCGCGAAAGCCCCGGCTGCAGCCACCGTACCTGGGGTCACCGTCGACTGGCAGCGTGGAGTCATCGAGGCCAGCGCGAGCGCCGCTGCCGACCTCTACGCCGCATCGGCGGACGTCGCGCGACTGAAAGCTGAGCGGCTCGCACGGGCCCGCGCCGAAGATCGCCTGCGCCGTGCCCTGGCAGGGATGCGCACCGAGCCGCGCCTCTTGGCCCGTGTGCCGGCGGGGCCGACGGCCCTCGATGTAAGCCGCGCCACCGTCAGCCACATTGACTACGGCAGCAACGGCAGCGTGGTCCTGCGGATCAGCCTGCCGCTTTCGGTTCTGCCGCCCCCCGCAGATCGAGATAAGCGAGCCGCTGGGCCCGACGGCGGTACGAGCTCGGCGGGCCCCGACTTGGGGTCGACCGCCGCCGACAGCCACGAAAACTAACTCATGCGCCGATCGTCTCCCCTCCGTTCTCCCGCTCTTGCGACCCGCATCTGGCTCGGCATCGCCTTGCCGTTTGCCTCGATGGTGGTCCCGCCCGAGCTTGTCTCTTCCGCCTGGGCGCAGCCCACCGCGTTTGAGGGCGCCGCGATGGTCCCCGTCCTGGGTCAGAGCGACGTCGTCAAGGCGCGCGGCCAAGCACTGACCGAAGCGATGACCCGCGCGCTAGAGCAGGCCGTCCTTGAGGTCATGCCCGAGGCCAGGAGCCGCGTCTATCTGGTATCCGGCCGAGCCCGCGACTACGTCACCACCTACCGCGTGCTGCAAGAGGGCGAGGTAGCCGGCCAGTTTCAGATCCGCATCGAGGCGCAGATCGATCTGCCGCGCCTGCAGCGCGATCTGGGGGTGAACAGCCCCTCGGCCGCCGCGACTCCGACGACGATCTACCTGTGTACGACGCAGGCGACCCCGGCGGGCGCCGCCGCACTGGAGGCGGCCCGCGCGCAGCTCAAAACGACCCTGCCCAGCGTCGAGATCGCCCCGCCTGCGCAGTGTCAGCCCAGCCCCGATTTCGCGGCCCTGCCTGGGGCTGCGGCGCTGCTCATCCTGACGCCCAGCAATACCCCGGCCGAGCTTGTGCGAGGGCCGCAGCCAGCCGTGTACGGTGCGGCGGGTCGCGGGCATGTCCAGCTCCTCCGTCCTGCGCATGAGGCGGTCAGTGAGAGCGGCGATGCCACCGGCTTTGGTCCCGACGCCGCCACCGCTGAATCTGAGGCGGGGCGCCAAGCCGGGGTCGCCGCGCTGGCTCGGGTGCAAAGCCGGGTCTTACCGCTGGTCCGCAGCGGCAGTGGGGTGGTGGTGCGCATCGAAAACGTGGGCTCGTTCCGTGCCTACCAGCAGCTTGTGCGCGTGCTGTCGGCGCTGCCCGGTGTGACCCGGCTAGAGCCACGCCGCTTTCTTGCGCCCGGCCGCTCTGGCGCCGCCGAGGG
>DAORCZ010000259.1:6235-9345 GCA_035345735.1 Pseudomonadota bacterium
CCGATCAGCACGCCCAGCACGATGGCGATGATGACGCTGGCGCGGTTGGTGCGCGCCGGTGCGGCGGCGATCGTCTGACTGGCTAGCGCGACCGGTGGCACAACCGCGGCGGACTGACTGGCCGCGCCGGCTGCTGACACGGCTTGCATTGGCTGCAGGTTGGCGGTGGCCAGGGCGCTTGGCTTGATCGCTGGGGGCACCGGCTGGTCGAGTCGCGGCAGGCCCAGACCCGACGACAGCCCCGGATCGACGCCCGACATCGGGGCCATGATCGGTACCGACGGCACAGGTGCAATTCCGGCGCCGCTGTGTCCCGCCTGACTGGCCGAGGCCGCGCTGGGCGCTTCTGGCTGGCCTGCCGCATCGCCGGCATAGCTCGACGAGCCGTCGGGAATGATGCGCATCGGCATCGACGTCGCCGAGGGCGGGGCGTTGATTCCCGTGGCCCGCGGCGGCGGCGGCGGCGGCGGCGGCTTGCTCATGCGCGAGGGCACTGACGCTCGCGAGGCCGGGTCCGCAGGCCCTGGGGGCACCGGCGGGACGCCCGTCTGGCTGCCATCGCGACTGCCTGACTTGGGCACCACCATCGCTTTGCGCTGCTGGATCTGACTGGCGCTGATCACCTGCAGCGGCATGGTCATCGCGCGTCGCGGTCCACCTTCGGCCGACTGTCCCGGCGGGGGCGGGGGACCGGGGACGCGACCCGACAGGTTGCGCATCGGCATGCCGCTCGACATGCGATCTTCGACGGCACTCGGCACCGAAGCGCTGGCCGCCATCGACGCCGCAAAGGCCGCCTCACGCTCGCGCTCACGTCGCTCGCGGGACAGCTTGTCGGCGAAGATCTCCTTCATGTAGCGGCCGAGTGCTGCGCCGCTGGCATCCCAGCCGGCCCGCTCGACGTAGTCGACGAGGGCATCGTGGAATTCCTTGGCCGATTCCCAGCGCCCCTCGCGATCCATCGACAGCGACCGCATCAGGATGTCGTCGAGCTCTTTGGGAACCTCGGGGTTGACGGTGGCGGCGGGCGGCGCTGGCTCTTCGGTGACGGCGACCAGGGTCGCCAGATCGGTGGCCCGCCGGAACAGACGCCGCCAGGTCAGGAGCTCCCACAGCAGTGTCCCGACGGAAAACACGTCCGAGCGCGCGTCGAGCTGATCGCTGCGCGTCTGCTCTGGCGACATGTAGGCGTACTTGCCCTTGATCATGCCGGCCTGCGTCTGATCCATGTCGCGGGAACGCGTCGCCTTGGCGATGCCGAAGTCGATGATCTTGGTCACGCCCTCGTACGTGACGAGCACGTTCTGCGGCGAGACATCGCGATGCACCAGACCCAGCGGCGAGCCGTCGTCGTCGGCCAGGGTGTGGGCGTAGTGCAGGCCGGCGAGGGTATCGATGATGATGCGCACGACGATCGCCATTGGCGGCCGCTTGTGCACCGCATCGGCCTGCTGCGCGATGCCGCGCAGGTCCTCGCCGTGGATGAATTCCATGGCCAGGTAGTACGTCCCGTCGGACTCGCCCTGGTCGAAGATGTCGACGATGTTGGGGTGCTTGAGCTTCGTCGCCAGCTTCGCCTCGTTCATGAACATGCGCACAAACTCGGCTTCCGAGCTGTGGTGCGCGAACAGGCGTTTGACGATGATGGGCGACGGGCGACTGGCAATACGCGGCGGCGCAAGCGCGGGGTTCGGCCTGGCCAAGTAGATCTCGGCCATGCCGCCTTCCGTCAGCTTGCGATCCAGGATGTATTTCCCGTAAGGGACAGCCACGGCGACAGCCATGAAAAGACGACCCCTCGAATCGTATGATGCTTTCGCCCGGAGGGTCAACCTAGTATAGAGCGGTCGCTTTTGGCAGAATCGCCTGCCTTTCAGGCTGTCTGGCGGCTGCCTGCGGGCCTGCTTCTCTGTCGCTGAGACAGATGGACAAGCGCCCTCTGAACGACCCGCCCCGCCCACTTTCCGCTACAGCCTGCCGATCCCATTTTTACAAAAGACGTCGCGAAGGAGACCTCGCATGTTTGATCTAACCCTGACCGAAGAGCAGGAAGCCCTGCGTAAGACGGCGCGCGACTTTGCGCGCAAGCAAATCGCCCCGGTCGCCGGCCACTACGACGAAGAGGGTGAGTTCCCAACGCAGATCTTTCGCCAGGCCTGGGAGCTGGGTCTGATGAACGGCGAGGTGCCCGAGGCCTACGGCGGGCTGGGCCTGTCGTGTCTTTCGCACTGTCTGCTGATGGAAGAGATCGCCTGGGCCTGCGCCGGCGTGAACACGTCGCTGTCGGCCAACATGCTGGGCGCCATGCCGATCATCATCGCCGGCAGCGAAGAGCAGAAGCAGCGCTACCTCGGCTGGCTGGTCAAGGAGCCGATCTTCGCTTCGTACTGCTGTTCCGAGCCGGAAGCCGGCTCCGATGTCGCAGGGATGCGCACCCACTACGTCAAGGACGGCGATGGCTACGTCCTCACCGGTCAGAAGCGCTGGATCACCAATGGCGGCCACGCCAGCTTCTACACGGTGCTGGCGACCGCCGATCCCAAGCCGGAAAAAGATCTCAAGGCGAGAAACCGCAAGATCGCCTGCTTCGTCGTCGACCGCGATCGCGCTGGGCTTAAGGTCGGCAAAGAAGAGAACAAGATGGGCCACCGCGCCAGCAACACCACCGACGTCCTCTTCGACGAGGTGCGGCTGCCCAAAGAGGCGCTGATCGGCAACGAGGGCGAGGGCTTCAAGATCGCCATGAAGACCTTCGATCGCTCGCGGCCGTGGATCGCCGCCGGGGCCGCTGGCATCATCGCTCGCGCGCTGCACGAGTGCCGCACCTATGCCCTGGAGCGCAAGACCTTCGGCGTGCCGATCGCCAACCATCAAGCGATCCAGTTCATGCTCTCGGACATGGCGGTGGCGCTGGAAGCGACGCGCAGCCTCTTGCACAAGGCGGCGTGGATGGTCGATCAGGGCCGGCTCGACTCCGTCGTGTCGAGCATGGCCAAGCTCTATGGCGCCGACATGGCGATGAAGGTGGCGACCGATGCCGTGCAGATCTTCGGCGGCTACGGCTACACCAAGGAATATCCCGTCGAGAAGCTGATGCGCGACGCCAAGCT
>DAORCZ010000260.1:0-2732 GCA_035345735.1 Pseudomonadota bacterium
AGCTCCATCACCACGGCTTCGCGTTCGACGAAGTTGACCAGCGTGCCGCGACTGGCCCGCGCCGGATTGCCGACGCAGCAGGTCTTGGCCGGCGGGCGCAAGAGGTCGGTGTGGCGCTGCTGAATGTCTTCGCCCGAGATCTCATAGTTGCAGCGCGCGCAGTGCAGGAGCGGGTACTCATGCCCCGGTCGCTCCAGTCGCCCGAGCGGCTGATTGCAGCCCTTGGGACAGTGCGGCACGTACAGCACGCCGCAGCCACACATCGCCAGCGGCGGCAGGTGGATGATGTCCAGCGTGCGGATGACGTGCACCGTCGAAACGGTCGTCAGCTCTTTCAGCAGATCGATCTCTTGCTTGAACAGACGCTCGTCGGCCAGGGCGGCGTGGTCGTGCAGGACTTTGATCGCCACCGGCCGCACATTGCGGCGGGCGCTGCGCTGCCAGGCTTTGTAGACCTTGGCGAACTTGCCGCTGCCGATCTGCATCGGCACGTTGAGCCCCTCTTGGTTCTGGCGAGCCAAGATTTCGTAGCTGACGTTCGACTGCAGCGTCTGGGACTGCGTCAGTCTGCCGCTTACGGGAAGCGTCATGGATACTGTCCGACCACTCTACAGGAGCCCACGCTGCGGCGAACAGAGGATTCTAGACGGGAGGACTAGCCGCCCGACTCTTCGCCAACCTCGGGCTCTGCTGCGGGAGCCGCTGCTTCCGGCTCGGCGGGACGAGTCGCCTCGCTGGCCGGTATCGTCGTCGCTGGCGCAGTCCCCGTCCCCGTCGGGGCCGAGGCACCCTGCGCATAGCGCGCTTTTTCGCCGGGCCGCGAGTAGTCGATCCAGTAGGCCGAGTGGCTGCGGCCGACATCGACGTGGATAAAGCCGGCGTTGGGGTAGTAGCCGACGCCCACGTTGTGATAGGTGGCGCGCAGATAGTCGCGGATCGCCTCGATGCCCACACCGTCGAGCCGGAAGTCACAGGCGACACCACGCTTGTGTGCACTGCGCGGGTTGCCCTTCTTGCGCGCCACGGCCGGAGCGCGGTAGCCCGCCACCACATAGATGTGGCTGCTGTGGAAGTGTCGCGCCGTTGCGTAAAGCACGCTTACCAGTCGCGGGCTGATGGAGTGTCGCTTGCCCGTGTGGTGACAGCGCAGCACGCGCGAGACCGACCCCATGGCTCCCCCGGCAAAGCCGCCGCGCCCCTTCCCCGGCCGCAGAGACAGCGAGTCCCGCGTCGTGAGGTGCTCTAGACGAATCGTCGGACCAGCCGGCGAGGCGCTGGCCTTGGCGGCTGGCTTCGCGGCGTGCTCGTGCTGTGTCTTACGCGCCGACTTCTTTGACGAGTGGCTGGCCCAGGCTGGCGAGGCCGTGACGAGCAGCCACAGCCCGAAACAGACACCGCCGGCCGCCCG
This sequence comes from Pseudomonadota bacterium, assembly GCA_035345735.1. Classification (GTDB taxonomy): domain Bacteria; phylum Myxococcota_A; class Polyangia; order Palsa-1104; family JAEUJZ01; genus JAEUJZ01. The sequence continues at coordinate 1,409 of DAORCZ010000260.1, forward strand.
AAGGGCTTTGATCAGCGCATGAAGACGGCGCCGCGGATCACCCATGGCCAAGCCAGGGGTGACCGGGCTGTTCTGCGCTTTAGACCTGAGAACCATCTTCTTCCGCGTACCAAACTTCCGGGAGACGGGCAAGGTTTTGCACAGCCAGGCCGGCGCTGGCTCGGGCAGGTGTAGCTCTACGTTCACAGGGAGGTGCTGCGCAATGGCCACACTGTGTATTCAAAAATTTTTCATTCCCGACGGAAATCGCCGACTTAGCCACCGCAGTGAGGCTTGGCCCGAAACTCGCAATAAGAGCAGGGCAGGAGGAACGCCATGAAGACCCTATCTCTTCTCACCACCAGCCTGCTCGCCCTTGCTTCGGTTTCCCTTGGCAGCGTGGGCACCGCCCGCGCGCAGTATGCTGCGCCGGTTTCTCCGGCGGCCGGGCCTGACTACAACAACGACGGCATCCCCGACGACCAGCAGTATGGCCAGGTCGCTCCCGAGGGAGACGCCGCCGCGCAGTACTACGCTCCCGATACCACCGGGCAGGTGGTGACCCAGGCCGGCTTCGGCTACTTCGGTCCGCACCCCATGCCCTATGACCGCGGCGGCGGCTTCTGCCAGCACACCGGCGCGCATGCGCACGACTTCCCGGTGTTCGACCGCCACCTGTTCCGCGAGGCCGGCGGCTACGCCTATTTCGTCGGTGACCCGGCCGACTTCGGCTACGCCAACAGCGCGTACGTCTATCGCGGCCATCACCCGCTGGATCCGTCGCACGGCGGCGGCTTCTGCTACATGGACTGGGTGCACAACCACTGGTTCGCGCCGTTTTCAGTCAGCTTTAGCTGGAACGCCGGCGCCTACGTCTGGGGCGGTGGCTGGGATCCTGGCTACTACTCGAACCGCGCCTTCTACACGAACTACTTCGGCGGCTACTACCGCAACTATTACCTGGGCGGTCGCTACTACGTCCATCGCCCGGCACACACGTATATGGGCTGGGGCTGGCATCGCCCGCTGGCCACGCCTTACCGGCCCTATGGCTACGGCTGGCAGCGACCGGCTTACGCGCCGCGTCCCTACGGTGCGCCGGTCTATCGTGCGCCGGGCTATGCGACGCCGGTGTATCATCGCCCGCCGGTGTATCAGGCTCCGGTCTATCGCGCTCCGGTCTATCAGGCCCCGGTCTATCGTGCGCCGATGCACCAGGCCCCGGTCTACCGCGCGCCGATGCAGCAAGCGCCGGTCTACCGCGCGCCGATGCAGCAAGCGCCGGTCTATCGCGCGCCGATGCAGCAAGCGCCGGTCTATCGCGCGCCGATGCAGCAAGCGCCGG
>DAORCZ010000260.1:2832-9254 GCA_035345735.1 Pseudomonadota bacterium
CGCGCGCCGATGCAGCAAGCGCCGGTCTATCGCGCGCCGATGCAGCAAGCGCCGGTCTATCGCGCGCCGATGCACCAGGCTCCGGTGTATCACGCGCCGATGCACCAGGCTCCGGCCTTCCGCGGTGGCTTCCACGCCGCTCCGGCGGGTCGGTTCCATCGCTAACCGATCGCTGCGGGGACTCCGCCCACTGGGGGTCCCGGCAGCGAGTCCGACTCGCTTAATCCCGCCGCGAAAGCCCGCCTCCTAGCGCGCCCCCGTCCCCGCCGACCCCCGCACCAGCCCCCGCGCCACCGCCAGCACCGGCCGCAGCGCACTCCGCGACAGCGCGCGCAGGTCTTCGCTCTGCGAGATGACCGCCGCCAGCGACGGACTCAGCGAGTAATAACTAGCCACCGCCAGCTGTCCCAGAGGACTCTTGAGCAACGCTTGATCACGAAGCTGACGCAGCACCGTCACTTCCGGCGCCATATCCGTGCCGTAGGCGGCCGTCGCTACAAAGCAGCCGCTCAGCGTGTAGAAGTTCGGGTTCTGCGTCTCGGTCTCTGCGGTCACCAGAGGTCCCGCCAAGCCACAGCGGTTCACCGGCCGCACCGCAACGAAGTACTTGGTGCGGGCTGCCAGTCCCACGATGCGCGCCGACGCCGGATCGCCCGGCTTGCCCAGATTCGCCGAGGGCGCCGGCAGCGCCCGATCCCAATTTTCAGCCGTAATCGGCGAGCCCAGCTGATAGCGCACCTGATACGCCGACGCCGGGGGTCCGTCGGGCACGACGAACTGCACGGTCATCGTGGCATCGGTCAGATCCTTGACCTCCAGCTTCGCGGGAGCGAGCGGCAGCTCGCAGTTGCTGGGGTCGCAAGGCGTGACGCTGACCTTGACGCGCCAGTCGCCGTTTTCATCGCTGACCTTCCTGAAGCGATCCGCGCCCGAGCCTCCGCTTTGGCTGATTGTGCTGTCCGGCGGGTTGATGGTGCCGCTCTTGCCCAGCCGATCGCCGTAGCCCGCGTAGTCGACCACCGTCGCCACGCGCCCGCTCTGATCCAGCCGGAACGGCACCTGATACACCACCGAGGGCTGACCGATGTAGTCCTGCCCCAGGTGATCCCACTCGGCGTGATAGTCCGGCTTGCACTGCCCCGGCGGGTAGTAGGGGTTGAAGTCGCCTTCGATGTTGGCCTCGACCCAGATCACGTAGTCACCATCGGGGGTATCGCCGGTCGTAAACCAGCGCACCGGCGGATCGACCACCTTGCCGTTGGCCGGCGTCGCCGCCGAGATCGCCGCGACATCGTTGTCATTGCCGAAGCGCAGCACGTCGCCGTGATCGCTCAGCCCCTGCACCTTCAGGTCGGCGCGCGGCGGATAGACCGAGGTATAGCCCGGCGCGTACCAGCCCTTGCTGCCGTAAAACGACGAAGCGCAGCTGACGACATCGACGCCACCGATCGTCTGCGTCTTTTTGCCCGACGGCGAGCAGAAGTACGGCTCGTCCGAGGACACCGGGAAGTGGTAGGCGATCGTGCGATCGTCATCCGAAGACTCGCCCGCAAAGTCCGGCCGACACGACGACTGCGTCGGCATATCGGGGTTGTAGATGCTAGAGCAGCGCCCGCCCATGGCGACGAAGCCATAGGTCTTGCCGCGTCGGTGTGCCCAGATCGGCAGCGAGCTGGGTCGCCGCCCATACGGCCAGCGGAAGTGGCTCTTGAGCGTCGCCAAGCCCGGGCGGTTGCCGATGCCGAACAGGCCCACTGCGCGCGTCAAAAACAGGTCTTTGCGGAACGAGCGGTCCGCCGACTCGACCCATACCGCGACCTGCGGACTCAGCTCTTCGCGGCCGCTGGCCGACCCCTGCTTGGGGAAGCCCTGGGGTTGAAAGCGCACCTCGACGACGCGACAGGTCGGATCCAGCGCCCAAGCCGCCCCCGACAGAGCCAGCGGCAGCGCGACCGCCCCCAGCCCAGTGACCGCCCAGCACGCACGAGAAAACCGACGGAATCGAGAGCGCATCATAAGTTCAGTCTGTGACATCTTTCGCTTAGATGGTCAAGGCGCCGTCCCTGCGTCAGCCAAACCCGGCTGAGGCTCCCCTGCGCCGACCGCCAGCCGGGGGAAGGCCGACTTGGCGCAGCCGCCAGGCAACCGCTTCGCCACCGCTTGCCGCAGGGTCCTCTTCAGCGGCCGCGGAAGCGCCGGCCTAGGGGGATCTGCACAACCGGACCGTCGCTGGCCCTTGGCGCTGCGCACCGCAAGCGCCCGGGCCGCCATTCTTGGTACGATGGACTGTGCTGCGGCTGTATCCGACCCGCACCGACGCTGGGGGGCTGCGGCATGGGCCACTGCAACTGCCACTGGGGACATGTATGAAGGGCGTTGTTTTCACCGAGTTCATGGAGCTCGTCGAGCAGGCCTTCTCGATCGACGTGCTTGACAAGATCATTGCGCGATCCGAGCTGCCCTCGGGCGGCGTATACACCGCGATCGGAACGTATCCCGCCTCTGAGATGGTGCGTCTGGTCACTGAGCTCAGCCGCGAAACGGGGGTGCCCGTGCCCGCGCTGCTCTCCACGTTTGGTCGCCATCTGACCAAGACGTTCAGCACCCGCTACAACGCCTTCTTCGCGCAGGCCGGCAGCACGCTTTCGCTGCTGCAGCGTGTCGAGGGCCTGATCCACGTCGAGGTGCGCAAGCTCTATCCCGACGCCGAGCTGCCGACCTTCGAGACCGAGCTGACTGCCGACGGCTTGGTCATGGTCTACCGCTCCTCGCGGCGCATGGCGGACTTGGCCGAAGGCTTGATGCACGGCACCGCCGAGTACTTCGGAGAGCGAATTGCCATCGAGCGCACCGACTTGTCACAAGGCCGCGGCGAGGTGGTGCGCTTCGTCATTCGCAAGCTTGAGGCCAGCGCGTGAGCGATGATTCCGTTTTCCAGCGACAGCTGCAGCGCGAACGCCAAGCGCGGAAGGCCGCCGAAGAGCTTCTTGAGGCCAAGAGTCGCGAGCTGTTCGAAGCCAACCGTGAGCTGCGCGAGCTGAACGATCGCCTGGAGCAGCTGGTCCGCGACCGCACGCGTGAGCTGGCCGTCGCGCTCGATCAAGCCGTCGCTGCCAACCAGGCGAAGAGCCAGTTTCTGGCCAACATGAGCCACGAGCTGCGAACGCCGCTCAACGCCATCATCGGCTACAGCGAGCTCTTGCTAGAGGACGCGCAAGACGGCGGCCGAGCCGAAGTGATCACCGACCTGGAGCGCATCCGCTCTGCCGGCAAGCACCTGCTGATGATCATCAACGACATCCTGGACCTGTCGAAGATCGAAGCGGGCCAGATGCAAGTCTATCTGGAAGAGGTCGAACTGCCGGCCGTTCTCGAAGATGTCGTGAACACCATCCGGCCGCTGGTCGACAAGAATCAGAACCAGCTGTCGATCGATATCGCGGCCGATCTCGGGACGATGCGCGTCGATGTCACCAAGCTGCGACAGTCGCTGTTCAACCTGCTGTCGAACGCCGCCAAGTTCTGCCGCCACGGCAACATCTCGCTGTGTGCACGGCGTACGGGGGGCGGTCGCTTCATCGAGTTTTCTGTGCGCGATACCGGCATCGGCATGTCGCCGGAGCAGCGGAGTCAGCTCTTCCTGCCATTCCGGCAGGCCGACGCATCGACCACGCGCAAGTACGGCGGCACCGGGCTGGGCCTGGCCATCACCGACCGCTTCTGCAAGATGCTGGGTGGGGACATCACCGTCGAAAGCGAGCTGGGCCGCGGCACCACCTTCACCATGCGTCTGCCCGATTCCGGCAAGCTGCCGGAGGGACCTGGCGAGGCCGGGCACCGCGCCGCGACACCGCCGCCGACCATCCTCACGGAACCGGCACGCAGCGCCAGCGAGCAAGGGGAGCTGATTCTGGTCGTTGACGATGACGAGACGGCGCAGAACCTGCTCTCGCGTCTGCTGCAGACCGCCGGCTTTGCCGTACAGGTGGCCAAGGATGGCGATGAAGGTCTGCGCCTGGCGCAGGAGCTACGGCCGATGGCCATCACGCTGGACATTCTGATGCCGCGCATGGACGGCTGGGCCGTGCTGTCTGCGCTGCAGTCCGATGAACGCACGCGCGACATTCCGGTGTTCATGGTGTCGATGGTCGCCAACGAGGCCCTGGGCGGCGTGATGGGGGCGCGCGAGTGTCTATCGAAGCCGGTCAGCCGCGATGCGCTGCTGGCGGCGCTGGGGCGTTACCGCGCGCTCAGTCAAGGGATGACGGTGCTGCACATCGAGGACGATCGCGCCAGCATCCACCTCGTGCAGCGCATGCTGGAATCGCAAGGCTGCACCGTACTCACCGCGCTCGATGGTGCAGCCGCGCTCGACATCCTGAGCAAGCAGACGCCTGACGTGATCCTGCTCGATCTGCTGCTACCCGAGCGGGATGGATTTTCTATCGCGGAAGAGCTGCGCAAAGATCCACGCTGGCAACAGATCCCGATCCTGGTGGTCACCGGCAAACAGCTGGAGGCCACAGATCAGGCGCGACTGCAGGGCCACGTGGAAAAGATCCTGCAGAAGGGGAGCTACACCAAGGCGGATCTGTTGCGCACGCTGCGCGCGCTGAAGGGCACGGTGCCCGCGCGCCCAAGTGCCGAACAGGTCGCCGGAGAAAAGCCCTAGCGCCATGGCCAAGGTGTTAATCGTCGAGGACAACGAGCTCAACATGGACATGCTGCGCCGACGGCTGAGCCGGGCGGGCTTCCAGGTCGTGACGGCTGCGGACGGCGCCATCGCGGTGTCGCTGGCGCAGGCTGAGCAGCCCGACATCATCCTGATGGATCTCAGCCTGCCCGTTCTGGATGGCTGGGCTGCCACCCGCTTGCTCAAGGCGAACCCCGCGCTGCGTTCCATCCCCGTCATCGCGCTGACCGCGCACGCCATGCGCGAGGATCTACTCAAAGCGCAGGAGGCAGGATGTGACGACTTTGACACCAAGCCGGTGGAGCTCAGCCGACTCCTGAGCAAGATGGCAGCACTGCTCGCCCAGAAGCCCCATGGCTGATCCGCAATACACCCTGCTGATCGTCGACGACAACGAGGACAACCTCGACATGCTGGCGCGTCGACTGCGCAGAAAGGGGTATGCCGTGCGCTGCGCGAGCTCTGGACAGCAGGCCTTGGCGCAGCTGCAGGCAGAGGGCGCGGACCTCGTCATCCTCGACGTCATGATGCCCGGCATGAGCGGACTTGAGGTGGTCGAGCGCATCCGCAAGCAGCCCAGGCTGCAGTCGTTGCCCGTCATCATGGCCACCGCCAAGGCCGACTCCGAAGACGTCGTGCGCGCGCTGGACCTGGGTGCTGACGACTACGTCGCCAAGCCCATCGACGTCGATGTCCTTCTGGCCCGCGTACGCGCCCAGCTACGCGGCAAGCACCGTCAGCTGACCGGCCATGCACCCCAGGCAGCGGCGCCTGCCACGCCGAACTCCTCGCCCGAGGTGCAGCCTGGCGCGGGGCCAGCCGGCCCCCAACTCTCGCTGCCGCCCCCGGCCACAGACGGCTCGCACGATGCGACGGGTGCAGCGCCGCTCGGACCCGGCTCGATTCTCGACGGACGCTATCAGCTGGAGTCCGTGCTGGGAAACGGTGGCTTCGGCGTCGTGTACCGCGCGCGCCACCTGCACATGGATCGGCCCGTGGCGGTGAAGCTGGTTCATCGCCACTTGCTGAGCCGCACCGACGTCGTGCGCCGCTTTCAGCGTGAGGCGATGTCGGGCTGTCGGGTGCGCCATCCCAACGCCGTTGCGATCCTCGATGCCGGCGTGGCGTCAGGCGGTCCCTATCTGGTGATGGAGCTCCTCGAAGGCAACACGTTAGAGCAGGAGATCGTAAGCAGCCGCCGACTGTCGCTCCCGCGGGCCGCGCAGATCGTAGGACCGCTGTGCGACGCCCTGATCACGGCGCACGAAGCCGGCATCATCCATCGCGACATCAAGCCCGCCAACATCCTGCTGAGCCGGCAGCCCGAGGGCGAGGTCGTCAAGGTCCTGGACTTTGGCATTGCCACCATCGTCGAGGCTGGCGGACGGAAACGCGACACCGTCGAAGGGATCATCGGTACGCCAGCCTTCATGGCGCCGGAGCGCCTAACCGGTGGCGTAGAAGATGCCCGCTCCGACGTCTATGGCGTAGGCGCGACGGTCTACTGCATGCTCACGGGGGTGCTGCCGCACGATACGGAAAGTGACAACCCGCTGGTGCAAGCACTGGCGCAGCTGAGGACACCCCCGACGCCGATCAACGAACGTCGCCGCAGCATTCCCACTCCGGTCGCCGCGATCGTCATGGCCGCGCTCGCCACCGACCCCAGTCAGCGCCCCACGCTCGCCCAGTTCCGACGCGACTTTCTGAAAGCCGTGGAAGGCAGCCA
>DAORCZ010000261.1:0-9247 GCA_035345735.1 Pseudomonadota bacterium
GTGAATTGAAGATCGAGGCCGAGTTGGCAGACATCCGTGAAACCGGCATGCAGCCCGTCGTCCTCGCACTGTTCACGCCGGGACGCTCACCCCTATACGTCGTCAAGGGATACAAACATCCCTGAGCACCTCCCGGATTGGTTCATTGCAGAGGGCCTGTCATCGCAAGCGAAATCTCTGTCGCATTCAGTGCGTACCCGCGACGGCTGAGCGAGAACCCGGCCAACCGCCACTGCGCTTGCTGTCACAGTCAGCCTGCTTCCGATCGCAGTCCGCACCATCAACTCGACCGAGGTGTCGTAGAATGTACGGAATTCGTTGGGAGGGGAATTGGGTGTTGGGGACGGAAAAAGGGATCCTTAACATCATTGGTGTTTCTGCCTAACCGACTGACTGAAATTCTTCTAATATTGATAATAATAGACATAGACGTAAATTTTGGACTTTGGAAATTCGTTCCATCAGGATGGCTGGCACTGTTTAGACAACAGTAGTCTTGATTCAGTACTAAATAAAATATTACATCTAGGCCGACGATATCTGCATTATCCTGTCGGTAAATGGGGAAAAAGCGCTCTCGGACCGTTGATTAAGTTTCGATGAAGCAGCGCGAAAAGATGCTTCGCCGCGCATAGCCTGCCAGCATGCGTCCTCCCCCAATGGGCTCTTCGCTCGCGCTGCTCCTCGCGTTCTTTGTCGCTTGCGACCGTTCGCGATCCTCCCCTCCCGCTGCACCCAGCAAGCCAGCCAGCGAGGCGGAGCTGGGTCGCGTCACTCTGACCGCAGAAGCCGAGCAGCGCCTTGGGATTGCGGACGGACTCACGAAAGTACAGTGGAGCAGACGGTCGGCGCGCCGACTGCTGGGCGGTGAGGTCATGCCGGTGCCGGGGCAGTCTGCGCAGGTGGTCGCGCCCCAGGCGGGCACGGTGCAGGCGATCGCAGGAACCACGCTGCCTGCGGCCGGAACGGTCGTGCGGGCCGGGCAGCCGCTCTTGGGACTTGTGCCACTTCTGGGACCGACCGAGCACATCCAGGTCGCGACTGCCTTGGTCGAATCCGAGGCTGCGGTAACGCGGGCACAGGCGCAGGATGAAGCTGCAGAGCTGGCGCTGCAACGTGCCACGGGACTGCTTGCAGATCAGGTTGCGGGGGCCAAGGTGCTCGAAGATGCGCGCGTGCAGCGCGAATATGCCCGAGCGGCGCTGCGTGCAGCGCGGACGCAGCGCGACAATCTGCTAGGCGGCACCGGCAGGCCGGGGCTTTTGACCTTGGTGCGCGTTGAAGCGCCGATCACCGGCACCCTGCGCGAGGTGCGCGTAGCACTGCGTCAGCAAGTTGCCGCGGGCACAACGCTGTTCGATATCGTCAGTGATGAGCTGCTCTGGGTCCGCGTCGCCGTGCCATCCAGTGAGCTGCACGAGCTCTTGCCACAGAGAGAGGCGTTGATCGGCGAGCTTGCCACGCCGGCTGAGCCTGCGCCCCTGCGTGCGCTGCCGGTGCATCCTGCACCCCACACGGCGCAGCCTCAGCACGGCTCGGTGGATCAGTACTTTGTCGTCAGTGGAGCCGGCCGCTTCCGGCTGGGTCAGCGGGTCGCCGTTTGGCTGGCACTGCGCGGCCCCGACGAAACGCCGGTGGTTCCCGCGTCTGCCGTTGTGTACGACCCAACAGGTGGAGCCTGGGTCTATGAGAACACCGCACCGCACGTGTTCACTCGCCGCCGTGTCGAGGTCATCCGAACCGAGGAATCGCTCGCGCTGCTCAGTCCGCGCAGTCTGGCTGGGCGTGCTCCGAACGTCCCCGGTCGCATCGTGACCGCAGGTGCGATGGAGCTATACGGTGCAGAGTTCGGCGGCGGCAAATAGGAGGTCGCATGTTGAAAAAATTGGTCGAGGCCTCTCTGCGCTTCCGCGTCTTGGTGCTAGCCGCTGCGGTGGTTCTGTTGCTCCTTGGTGTGCGGGCCGCGCAGCAGACGCCCATTGACGTCTTTCCTGAGTTCGCCCGCCCGATGGTCGAAATCCAGACGGAAGCACCGGGCCTCTCCACCGAAGAGGTCGAGAGTCTGATCACCCAGCCCATCGAGATGGTCCTGGCCGGACTGCCCGAACTCGAGACGCTGCGATCCAAGTCTGTGCTGGGCCTGTCCTCGGTCGTGCTGCTGCTGCGCGAGGATGCAGATGTCATGCCGGCGCGACAGATGGTACAGGAACGTCTGGCCGTGGCCGCCAGCCGATTGCCGGCGGTCGCCCGCCCCCCGGTGATGATGCCGCCGCTTTCTTCCACCAGCCGCGCACTGAAGATTGGCGTGTGGTCGCGAAAATTGTCGCAGATGGAGCTGAGCGAGCTGGTGCGTTGGACCATCCGCCCGCGCCTGATGGCAGTGCCTGGCGTCGCAAATGTCACAATCTGGGGACTGCGCGATCGCCAACTTCAGGTGTGGGTCGATTCAGACAAACTGCGCGCGCACGACTTGACGCTGGATGCGGTGATGCGTGCCACGGCTGATGCCGCCGCAGTCAGCGCTGGCGGCTTTCTCGACACAGCAAATCAGCGCATGGCCGTGCGCCACCTGTCATCGCTGCAAACGCCAGCCGACTTGGCAGCAGCGGTCGTGACGTCGCGGGGTGGGGCCGCGCTGCGCATCGGAGATGTCGCCCAGGTCGTGGTCGGACACGCGCCACCGATCGGCGATGCCGTCATCAACGGCGGTCCGGGCTTGCTGCTGATCGTCGAAAAGCAGCCGACTGGCAACACTCTGTCGTTGACGCGCGAGGTCGAAGCGGCGCTGGCCCTGCTGCGGCCGGGCCTGGCTGACGTGGAGATCGATTCCACGATCTTCCGTCCCGCCGGCTTTATCGAAAAGTCCCTACAAAATCTGCGCAGCGCGCTGTGCATCGGCTGCGTGCTCGTGGTGCTTATCTTGCTCTTTTTCCTGCGCGACCTGCGCACCGCTGCGATCAGCTTGACCGCGATCCCGCTTTCGCTGGTGGGCGCACTCGTGGTTCTGTGGCTGCGCGGTGGCACACTCAACACGCTGTTTCTGGCGGGCCTGGTCATCGCCGTGGGCGAGGTGGTGGACGATGCGATCATCGATGTGGAAAACATCCGCCGTCGCCTGCGTCAGTCGCCCGAACAGCCACCGCTGCGGGTCGTGCTGGCCGCATCGCTAGAAGTGCGCAGTGCGGTGGTCTACGCCAGCCTGATCGTGTCGCTGGTGTTTCTGCCGGTCTTTTTCATGGGCGGCCTGGGAGGGGCGTTCTTTCGACCGCTGGCGCTGGCGTACGTCCTGTCGATCTTGGCGTCGCTGGGGGTCGCCCTGACGGTGACCCCTGCGATGGCGCTATGGCTGCTGCCGCGCGGGATCGTCCGCGATGGCGATGGGAACGAAAGTCAGCGCGAGCCGGCGCACCTCATGGCTCTGCGCCGCATGTACCGCCGCTTGCTGACGGGGCTGCTCGTCCGTCCGCGGCTGGCGGTGCTGATCCTCGTCGGCTCGACCCTGTTGGCAGTGGGGACACTTCCGCTTCTGGGCGACGAGTTTCTACCCGACTTCAAAGAAACCGACTTCCTGATGCACTGGGTCGAAAAGCCGGGTGCGTCCATCGAAGCAAGCCGCCGCTCGACGTTGCGCATCAGCCAAGAGCTGCTGGCGATCCCTGGGGTGCGTAACTTTGGCTCCCATATTGGTCGCGCCGAGATCGCTGACGAAGTCGTCGGTCCTCACTTCACGGAGCACTGGATCAGCATCGCCCCACAGGCCGACTACACGCGCACACTGGCGCGCATTCACGAGGTGGTGGCCGGCTACCCCGGTCTGTTTCGCGACGTGCTGACGTACCTCAAAGAGCGGATCAAAGACGTGCTGTCAGGTACCAGCGCGGCAATTGTCGTGCGCATCTATGGCCCCGATCTGAGCACTCTACGTCAGCAGGCGCAGCAAGTTGCAGGAGAGCTAAAGCAGATCAGCGGCGTCGTGGATCTGAAGGTAGAACCACAGGTCGATGTGCCCCAAGTCGAGGTCCGATTGCGTCCCGCGCAGGCCGCGCTGCACGGCGTCACCGCAGGCCAACTGCGCCGTGCAGTCAGCACCCTTGTCAGTGGGCAAAAGGTGGGTGAGATCTACGAGCGCCAGGGCGTTCAGGACGTCGTGGTGTGGAGCCCGCCAACCGCCCGCGCCGACTTATCTGCGCTGCGTCATCTGCTGATCGACACGCCTCACGGCACGCCAGTTCCGTTGGGGGACGTTGCCGACGTCGCGATCCACCCTGCGGCCAGCGACATCAAGCGCGAAGGCGGATCGCGCCGCATCGATGTCAGCTGCAACGTGCGCGGACGGGATCTGGGCAGTGTCGCGGAAGCGGTCGAACAAAAGGTGCGATCCCTGTCGTTTCCGACGGGCTATCATCCCGAGTTTCTGGGCGAGTTTGCGGCGCACAAAGCCGCTCGCAAACAGATGCTGCTTTTGTCGGTCGTCGCGCTGCTCGGCATTTTCGGCCTTCTGTATCTGGATTTCCGCAGCCTGCGGCTGGTCCTGCTGCTCATTGGTACCCTTCCCTCTTCGCTCATTGGGGGGGTTGTGGGCGCGCTGCTCAGCGGCGGCGTGCTGTCCCTTGGGTCGATCGTCGGATTCGTGAGCGTATTCGGCATAGCCAGCAGAAACGGCATCATGATCCTTAGCCACTACCGCCACCTGGAAAATGAGGAAGGCGTACCGCCCGGCCCACATCTGGTGCTGCGCGGTGCCGAAGAGCGGCTAATTCCCGTCCTGATGACAGCACTCTGCGCAGGACTTTCGCTCTTGCCCATCGTCGTGCGCGGGGCCTTGCCAGGCTACGAGATCGAGCACCCGATGGCAGTTGTCATCATCGGCGGGCTGCTGAGCTCGACGTCTCTCAACCTGCTGTTGATGCCGGTGCTGTACAGCGCCTATGGGAGGCCGCGATGAAGGCAGTTACTCAAGCCGCGGTCTTCCTTTGCATTCTCTTCATTGCGCCGAAGGGCGACGCACAGACAACGACATCGCCGGACCTGCCCCAGTCGTTGTCCCAGCCGCTCTCCGTGGCGCAGTGTATCCGTCTGGCGCAGGCCAGCTTGCCCACGCAGCGGACGCAGCAGGGACGGCTTCACGCCGCCGAGGCGCAACTCACCCAGGCGCGCACTTGGCCAAACCCAATCTATACCTACACGGCGCAAGACATTGCACTCCAGACGGCAAGCGGTGCGCCTTTGCTCCTGCAACAGCACACGCTCAGCTTTCAACCCCTCTTCGCGTATGCCAAGCAGCAAGAGGCAAGCGTGGCCCGCGCAAACCTCGAGCGCACCGCCGCCACCCTCGATGAAGAGCGGCGCCAGATCAGTCTCGCGGTTGGGCGCGCCTACTACGACGTGCTGCTCGCCGCGCGTCTGGCCACCGTGGAGGAACAGGCCGTAGCGGCGGCGCATGAGCTGGTCATCGGGACCGAGCTGCGCGTGGGCCGCGGGGACGCAGGTCAGCTGGAGGTGACGCGCGCCCACGCAGAAGAGCTGGAAGCGCGACGGTCGGCCGAGCTCTGGTTGCGGCGGAGCGAACTAGGCGAGCTTGCACTGTCGATCGCGCTCGGTGCCACCATGCCGCAGCGGCTGCAGCTGATCGAAGATTGGTCCGGCGGCTCGCTACCACTGCCCGTGAGCGTGCGAGCCTTCATGGCGCAGCCAGAGGGACAGCTGGAAAGTGTGCGCCCAGCGCTGCGCGCGATGGCGCTGCGGCAGCGGCCGGAGCTGCGACAAGCAGCAGCCGAGCTGCGACAGGCCGAGGAGCAGCGCCAGGCCGAGCTGCGCCGCACCATTCCGCTTGCCGACTTGCAGGTCTCAGTTGCCGCGCGCATCACTGCGGTCGGAACCGGGGCGCTGGTGGCCGCGAGCGCACCCGTGTCGATCTTCGACTGGAATCAAGGGCCACGCCGTCGCGCGCTGGCGCAGATCGAGATCGCCCGCGCGGCGCAGATGCGCAGCGAACGACAGGTGCTGCTCGATGTCGACAGCGCGCTGCTGGACTGGCAACGCGCCAATCAGGCACTGGGGCACCGCGTCCGGCCGCTGGTGCACGCCCGAGAGCTGGCGCTGGCCGCCACACGACGGCAGTTTCAGGCCGGCGTAGTCAGCTTGCTCGATGTCATCACGGCACAGCGCGATCTGCTGGCGGCGCGCAGGCTCGAGACGCAGTCGAGCTATGAGTCTGCACTGGCGCTGCTTCAGCTGGCGATGGCGTTGGCAGTCCCAGTGGATTAGTGCGAAAACGACTCTCTCGCTGCAATGAAAGAAGAATCCTGTGCGGCTGCTCCTCATCGAAGACGACGTCAGATTGGTGCGGACGCTGGTCGCCGGGTTGCAAGAGGAGCTGTTCGTGGTCGACGTACACCACGATGGTGACAACGGTCTTAGAGCACTCGTTGCCAATCTCTATGATGTCTGCGTGCTGGATGTGAACCTGCCAGGACGAGATGGATTTGCGGTGCTGACCGCAGCCCGTCAGGCGGGAATCTGCACGCCGCTTTTGCTGCTGACCGCGCGCGACGACCTAGCCGATCGCGTGCGCGGGCTGAACCAGGGGGCGGACGATTACTTGGTCAAGCCGTTCGCTTTCGCGGAGCTTCTGGCCCGGGTGCGCGCGCTGCTGCGTCGGGGAGGTCCGCGGACCCCAGGGCCCGGGGACGTCCTGCGCTTGGGAGAGGTCGAGCTGCATGTCGCGGCGCACGAGGTGCGGGTCGCGGGCTGCCTGGTGGATATGACGCCCAAGCAGTTCGCGCTGCTGGAACACCTGATCCGTCATGCTGGCGAAGTGGTGACCCGCAGCATGCTGCTGTCCAGCGTCTGGGGCTATTCGTTCGACCCAGGCACCAACTTGGTGGATGTCCACATTGCACAGTTGCGACGCAAGCTTGAGCAGGCGGGGGCCGAGGGCTTCATCCGAACACTTCGCGGAGTCGGATACCGTGTCGACGAACAAGACCACCGGTAAACTGCAGTCGCTGCGTGTGCGGCTTGCGCTGTTTTACGCGGCGCTCATCACAGTCGCACTGTTGCTGTTCGGTGCTGCCGTGTACGCCGCCGCCGTGATCAGCGAAGCGGAGGAGAACGAGCCCCAAGCCGATAAAGAGATGGAGCTCGATGCGATCCGTCGGCGGCTGTTCATGGCACTGGGCGCTGGCATCCCGGCGGGTGTGTCTCTCGCGGCGGCAGGCAGCTCTTGGATGACGAGGCGGACACTGCGAGCCCTGGGCGATATCGTGCGGACCGCCAACAGCGTGGGGCCGGAGCGCCTGCATCAGCGACTGCCCATTCACGCGCAGGACGATGTCGAGATACAGCGGCTGGCGCATGCGCTCAATCAGATGCTGGATCGAGTGGACCGTGCCGTGACTGGCCTGCGCCGATTTACTGCCGACGCAGCGCACGAGCTGCGCACGCCGCTTTCGGCCCTGCTGAGCGGACTTGAGATCTGTCTGCGGAAACCGCGTGATCCTGCCGAGCTTCGCGCCGTCATGGAGGACACGCTCGAAGGGCTCGGCCGCCTGACCCGGCTCGTTGACGTGCTGCTGACGCTCGCGCGCACTGATGCAGGCGCGCTGCCCATTGCGCGCACGCCCGTCAACATCCAATCACTGCTCGCCGAGGTCGCAAACCCCTATGAAGGTCTGGCGGTGGAACTTGGCTTGACCCTGAAACTGCACCTGCAGGCTGAGGCAATCTGGTGGCCCACCGATGGTCTTCTCCTAAGTCGCGCGGTCGCCAATCTGATCGACAATGCCTGCAAGTTCACACCGCATGGTGGCGTGGTGGAGGTCCGCGCGCACGCCAGCCAGCACTGCATCGCCATTGCTGTCAATGACACCGGGCCCGGTCTGAGCGAGCAAGATCAGGAACGCATCTTCGAACGCTTTTATCGCGGTGCTGCACACCGCGGCCACATCGAGGGGTTTGGGGTCGGCTTGGCGCTGGCCCGAGAGATTGTGACGGCCCTTGGTGGCACGCTGCGTCTGCGCAACAGGCCCACGGGCGGCACCGAAGCCCTCATCTCGTTGACCGCCCTACCTCACGCCCGCAGCGACAGCGCCGAGCCAGATGCACGCCCGGCATCTGTCTAGCGGGCGATATCACGCTTCGGTTGCCAGTAGCTTGCCGGCGGCATCGTACAAGAGCTCGACGGTCTTGTTGCCTTGCGTGACTTTGATCTCAAAGGTCTGCTGGTCCTTTTTGTCTTTGTGAACCACGCGCTCAATCTTTTTGATGGCTGCCTTGGCGTAAGGCGAAGCGGCCAGGCTCTTGCGCACTGGCTCGGGTAGATCTTTCTCCGTGATCTGCTCTTCCTCTTCGAGCAGCTCCCCCTGAGCGGTCAGCTTGGCTTCCAGCGCCCGTTCGCCATCGCGCAGCTTGACCTCGTAGAGCCGCTTGCCGTGCGCGGACTCGACTTCGAACTTCAGCAAGCGTGCCGATGGGTACTGTTTCTTCACAGCAGCCAAGACCGGTGCGGGAACTTCGGACTCCGCAATGACGCTCTCGTTGGCCTGGGCGGGCACCGCCAGTGCTGTAATCGCGCAAGCGGCGACAAACGGCCCGATCCATTTCCTTAGCTCGCGGTTCTTCATATGGGGTCTCCCTCGTGCAAAATGACCTCATCAGTGTTGTTCAATCGAATCAAAGCTCTTCATGAAGAGTTGATGAACTTCACTGCGTCTCGTAGACCCCATGGGACCTGCGGCCATACCCGCATCAAACCATGTCTCAATGCATGCGGCCGAGTACGCCAGCAGCTATCGAGATGAGCCCATGTTAGCTACGCAGCCCGCCTTGTTCTCAACCGCGTGCATACCCAACACGTCTGCGCTGTTGGTGAAGGTGCTGGAGTTTGTTCATCCTAAGCCCCCACCCAGCCAACCCCTCCGCACGACCATTGCGCCCGCCAGGACCATACTGAACGGCCCCCGTCCGCTGTATGTTCGGAGACGTACCCACGCGAACACCAACGCCAACGGTCGAGCTTGCATATTTCTTCGGATGTGATAAGCGGGGCCGAATTGGATGGGACGACCTGCGGGGACTCGTCCCTACCGCGCCGTGAGTGCCTTCGCGGCGGCACGCAGCTGTTCGTAAGTCAGCGCATCTTTCCCAAGCGCAAGTTGCAAGTCCGCAGCGATCTGGGCGAGGACTTCTGCTGCTGACAGTCCGGCCCGCTCGCCGAGCATCAATCGGTAGTTCACGATGGTCTCGG